>JAIRNB010000343.1 GCA_031258265.1 Treponema sp.
TATATAAAAACCCGCGGGTTTTTTACGAATGGTTTCGCCGCGGCGTCATTTTGCCGCGATATATTTAAGGAAATTCCTAAGGGTATAGGTTAAGATCACCGTACCCAGGATCATGACCACCGAAAGGGCGTTGATCACCGGGGATACGCCGAAACGGATGGCGGAATAGATGTAGAGGGGCAGGGTGGAAGAACCGGGGCCCGCCACAAAGTAGGTGATCACAAAGTCCTCCAGGGAAATGGTAATGGCGGTGAGAAAGCCGGAAACAATGCCGGGCATGCAAATGGGGACCGTTACCTTCCGCAGGGTTTGGCCTTCGTTGGCCCCCAGGTCCCGGGCCGCCTCGATAATGGAAAAATCGAATTCGTCCAGCCTGGCCGTAACCATGAGGAACACAAAGGGCAGGTTAAAAGTAGTGTGGGCAATGTAGATAGTCAGAAGCCCCAGCTTTATCCCCACCCCGGCGAAGAATATCGAAAGGGAAACCCCGATGATAATTTCCGGCAGAATCATGGGGAGAAAGGAGACGATCTGCACATAGTTCCGGATCCTAAAGCGGTACCAGGCCACCCCAATGGCGCCGAAGGTTCCCAGTATCGTAGCTGTCCCCGCCGAAGTGACGGCGATAAGGATACTGTTCCAAAAAGCCCGCCACAGGTCCCTGGAATGGAGGAAGAGCTGCTCATACCAGACAAACGAAAAACCCGTCCAGCCCATGCCCTTGGAAGCGTTAAAGGAGTAGAGGATCAGCACAAAGAGGGGGAGGAACAGAAAAACAATGGTGGCGATAAAGATAGTTTGGGAAAAGGAGAAGGGCCGCCGGAAGGCCCGTTTCGCGTGGCGGGAAGCTTCGGAGGGGCTGCCCCCCGGTTTAAGGGATGTAATGACGCCGCGGACCACATGCTTAATATTCATTTGGCCCCCCCCTGTTCATCGGTCCGGGCCTTAGCCTCCCGGCGCTGAAGATTCATCATCAGCATAACCCCCACGGTGGTAAGAACCGTAAGGACCATGGAAATTGCGGAGGCCAAAGGCCAATTCCGGGATTTGGTAAGCTGATCGGCGATAACGTTCCCCAGCATGTAGGAATCCTTTCCCCCCACCAGCAGGGGTACCGCGTAGGCCCCAAAGATCGGAATAAACGTAAAGAGGACCGCCGTGTAAATACCGCTTTTTATGTTGGGAAAAAGCACCCGGAGAATGGAAACAGGCTTGCTGGCCCCCAGGTCCCGGGCCGCTTCCAAAAGGGAAAAGTCGAATTTGTCGATAACGGCAAAGAGGGGGAGAATTGCGTAGGGGACGTACATATACACCAGGACCAGCACTACCACCCGCTGGTTGTAGAGAAAATGGATGTAGTCGTCGATAAGGCCGATCCGGTGCAGAAACACGTTGAGGAAGCCATTGTTCCCCAGAATATTCATCCAGGCAAAAACCCGGATAAGGAAATTGGTCCAAAAGGGAACGATGATAAGCAGCAGCAGCAGAGTCTGATTGCGGCTGCGGGCCATAAAATAACCGCAGGGAAGGGCGATAAGGATCGTGATGATCGTCGCGGTCATGGATGTAAACACCGTCCGGGCGGTGATAATAAGGAAGCTGGGGTTTCCCAGGCCCCGGTAGGCATCCAGGGAGAAAAAGGGCTCCACCCCGCCGTGCAGCCCCTTTTTAAGAAAGCTGTAAAGCACAATAATAAAAATGGGGGCAAGGAAAAACGCGGTAAACCAGACCGCCATAAACGAAGAGTAAAAGGGACCGTAGTTGCGCCTCCCGGGACCCGCGCTCACGATTCTTTTACCTCAACAATGTAGCCGTCATTGGCGCTCCAGGAAATGTAAACATCGTCTTTCCAGACAATATCCGGCCCCTCATCGTAGTATTTGGCGTGCTGCTTCACCGCCCGGATCAGGATATTATCCCGGACCTTTACATAAAATTTAGTCTGAAAGCCCGAATAAATAGGCTCGTCTACGGCCCCCTGGAACAGGTTAATATCTTCCCGCTTGGTGCTGGGCCGGTCCTTGGAAATGACGATCTTCTCCGGCCGCACCGTAAAACTTACCACCTGACCCTTTTCCACCCGGTCCACCGTCGTCACCTTGATCCGGCCCAGGCCCTCCACCATAAGTTCCGCCATGTACTCCGGCGGCGCCGCGCCCCCCATGGCGGGAAGCATGGGCTGGCCTATCTCTTCCACGGCGGTAACCTCCGCGTCAAAAAGGTTCGTCTCCCCAATAAAACGGGCCACAAAACCGGAAGCGGGACTCTCGTAGATCTCGTGGGGACTCCCCACCTGCAGCACATCCCCCTGGTTCATCACGGCGATCCGGTCGGAGACCGAAAGGGCCTCCTGCTGGTCGTGCGTCACATAGATAAAGGTAATGCCGATTTTATCGTGAATCTGATCCAGCTCGATAAGCATGTGCTGCCGCAGCTTGGCGTCCAGGGCGGAAAGGGGCTCGTCCAAAAGGAGGACCCTGGGCTCGTTGATCAGGGCCCTGGCGATAGCCACCCGCTGTTTCTGCCCCCCGGAAAGCTGGTTGGGCTTTTTTTGGGCATGCCCCTCCAGTTGGACCAGTTTAAGGTAATCGTTCACCCTGGGCCGGATCTGTTCCTTGGGAACATGCCTAATCCGCAGGGAAAAAGCCACATTCTCAAAAACCGTCAAATGGGGAAACAATGCGTAATTCTGAAAAACCGTGTTGGACTGCCGCCGGTCAGGGGGAATAGGAAGAACATCGGTATTGTCAATAAATACCGATCCGGTGTCGGGGCTTTCAAATCCCGCAAGGATCCGCAGCAGAGTGGTTTTACCACAGCCCGAAGGCCCCAAAAGGGAGAAAAATTCACCCCCCTGGATAGCCAAATTGATGTCGTTCAAAGCCCTAAAGTCACCAAAGAACTTGGACAGCCCCTTGATAACCACATCGCTCCCTTTCAATCTGTTTCTTTTACCTCCAGGACCCCTATCCCCTATCGAAGATTCTAAAAGGTACAATGCGGATTTTACCAACTAAAGTCAATCATTCAGGCCAAATTTGTAAGGAAAATGCGGGTATAAGGGGGGGCCCGCTTCCCCGGACAACCGGGACCCTCTGGGTCCCTAGCCCGTAGCCGCGCCGCTTCGCGCCGCGCCCCTGCTCTGGCCCCCCCTTGCCTCCAGCCGCTCCGCGGCTTTCGGCAACCCCCCAGCCAGGCGGGCGCGTACCGCGCCCGCCCTGTACATACGCGCCATTCCCCCGGCCGGGGTGTTTTTACGGCAAATTGTGGGAAAGCCTCCCCAGTCCCGTGCCATTAATCATACCCCGTGGTATTCTACAGTTACGATGTAAAAGGACAGGCGGGGAACCGCTTATTTCCGGTCCGGGCCAAGGTTCCGGGGCCAAAGGTGTGATGCCAGCGTGAGAACCGGCCACTACACTAACAGCGTAAATTTTTTCCCGGCAGCAAAGGGCCGCCGTGGGAACCCCTTCAAAGGCGGGGTTCCCACGGCGGCTGTTTTTTTCTCCCCCCCGGCGCGATTCTGCCGCGCCTCCCAGCCCATGGCTCATGGCGGCCCGGAAGAACCGGGTGTTGTCCCGCGCCGGCAGTGCGGGACAACACCCCCTGTCCGGCCGCGGCGCATAAATTATGTGAAGGAGTTATGTGCTATTTGCGCAGAAATTTCAAAAATTTATGATAAAATAAGAAAATGGATATACACTTAAACTTACAAAACAGGAGGATATTATGAGACTGTTTCTTAAAATGGTTTTGTTTGTTTCGTTTATCAATTTGTCTGGTTGTACATCAATTTCACAAAATGCACATTATTCAAAATTGGCAAAAGAACATTCTTTTGAATATTTTTTCCCCAGTTCTGATTTTAGGATGGAATTTTCAACAATTGATGATACCTATGAATTTGTTAATATTGCCGACAAAAAATTTGCACAGGTGGTATCAAACAAACGGCGAGATAAAGGTTTAGGTGCAAAATTAATAGGGGTTTCTATAGAAGATGCTCCTGTTACTCTTGTTTGCATGATAAGGGCCAGTAATAATAATGGATCTATAGATTTATCAAGAGTTGACAAGGATTTGAGTGCGGTTTTACAACAGGCGGAAGATGCACTGCTTTTCTTTTTTATATTTTATAATGGAAAGGCCATAGCACTGTCAAATTTCTATCTTGATCCAAAATATTCAGGTTATACAGATGGAAATAGGCAGGTACAAGAATTTGGTTTATTTGGAAATACCTATGAAGCAGAATATCCGGTTGGATGGGGGATAGAAAAGGTATTTGAGTATTTGAAAGGAGAAAAAGAATAAAATTAATTAAAAATGCACAAACGG
>JAIRNB010000076.1 GCA_031258265.1 Treponema sp.
AGCCGGAACATTCAGTCCTTGCCGGTAACACACGGTTCTTTGCTTCAAATATATGCTTTTGGGGAAGCCCTGCGGACCTCTTCATTTTATACCGGACTTCCGCCATCACCGGCTGAAAATCGAAGCGCCCCAGGCCGCAGGGTATTAGACTCCCCTTTGAATAGAGCCCCCTTGCACAAAACCCGGTCAAGGCTTTATGGTGGGTGTTATCAAATCCAAAAGGGAGTTTTATATGGCAGCGAAGTTTGAAATTTTCATTGACCGGAAAAAACAATACCGGTTCCATCTCAAAGCCAGCAACGGAGAAACCGTTGCCGCAAGCCAAGCCTATGACACCAAGGCGGCGTGTCTTAAGGGCATCAAATCGATCCAGAAAAACGCCCCCACCGCCGCGATCATTGATCCCGAAGAAGCGGCAAAAAAGGCTGCCAAGCCTGTTCCCGCAAAGCGCGGCGCCAAGGCTGGGGCACCCCCATCCGCGGCTAAAGAAAAAAAACCCCGGAGCCGCAAGCCCAAAACCGAGTAATTTCTTGTGCCGGGGCCGCTAGTACATACTCCGGCCGTATATGCTGGCCGGCATGGGGCGAAGTAATTGTCCTGGTAAGGGCGCGTTAAGGAAAAAATGTAACACCCGCCCGGCGCAGGGCAACTGTATTTATCCCGGCCAAATGCAAGGGCGGCTTTAGGCGGGCGGGTGCGCCGCGGGGCTGACTGTAGTAAATGCCCAGGTTTTTGCAAAGCAAAAACGTAAAGCTAAAAAATGGCTGGGATGCCGGCTTTCGTTCCAGCCCAAACCTGCGGTTGTTTTTTTCTGGCCTTTCGCGCAAGGGATAGAAGCGGAAATACCGGAAGCCCCCGCCAGGGGGCTGAGGAATTGAAGCGGATAGCCCGGTCCGGCGTCTACCGGGTAGATGCCGGATGCGCCAAAGATAAAACTACAAACCCTTTTACTTTCCGAAGGAATTTACCATCAGGACCGGCTGGTGGGTGGCGTCCAGGGTGTCCCGCCAGAGGTTCCCCTCCGGTTCTACGTGGTTCCGGTAGGAAACCACCATTTTGATGGGCACATGGACAAACTCGTTGTTCACCAGGCCGATGATCAGCTTGGTCTTTCCCGCCATGGCCGCATGGACGGCGGCGTTTCCCAGCCGTTCACAGTAAATCGAATCGGCGGGGTTTGCCGGGGAGGACCGGATAATATAACTGGGATCGATGTATTTCAGGTTGATCTCGATCTTTTTTTCCTCGAAATAATGGATGATCCGGTCCCGCAGGTAGGTTCCCACATCGGCCATTTTGAGGTTCCCCCCGGCATCGGTCTTTCGCTCGGTCAAAAGCTGATCCTGCATGGCCCCTTCCGCTACCACGATTACCGCATGCTTGCGCCGGTTAAGCCGGTCTTCCAGGTGCCGCAGGAAACCGTTGTAGCCTTCCAGGTTGAAGGGGACTTCCGGGATAAGGACAAAATTGACTTCATGGCTGGCAAGGGCGGTATGGGCGGCGATAAAGCCCGATTCCCGGCCCATAACTTTTACGAGGCCGATGCCGTTGATGGCGGAGCTGGCCTCCATGTGGGCCGCCGCTACCACGTCCACCGCCTTGTCCACGGCGGTATCAAAACCGAAGGACCGCTGAATCAGGGCAAAGTCGTTGTCCACGGTTTTGGGTATTCCCACCATGGCTATTTTGAGCTTTCGTCTGTCGATTTCTTCGGCGATGTCCAACGAGCCCCGCTGGGTCCCGTCCCCGCCGATGGTAAAAACCACGTTAAGATTGAGCTGTTCTATGGCGTCAACGATCTTGGCGACTTCCTTGCCGCCTCCCCGGGCGCTGCCCAGGAAGGTGCCCCCCAGTTTGTGAATATCGTCCACAATATCCGGGTCCAGGTGTTTGACGCCGTACTGGTATTCCGGTAGGAAGCCCTTGTAACCGTATTGTATCCCCGAAATCCGCTTGACTCCGTAACGGTACCAGAGACAGCGGACGATAGCCCGGATCACATCGTTGATGCCGGGGCACAGGCCCCCGCAGCTTACGATTCCCGCGTGAACATGGGCGGGGGTAAAATACAACATCTCCCGGGGACCGGCACATTCAAGGATCTGACTTCGCTTTACCGGAGTTTGGGCGCCCAGCTTGACGCTGGTTTCCAGCCGGATAAACTGGTTGTCCGTCACATAGTTGGCCATTAAATCCCCATCCACCGTGGACATTGAGATAGGAGACTTGACGTTCCGCTTTCCCAGTTCCTCAATCGTAAAATCATAAGCATCGGCCATAAAGTTTTCCTCCCGTATTCCACTGTAAAATGGGGCTGTTTCAAAAGCTCAATGTGTGAACCGGCAGCCCTAAAAACACGGTTCCATAAGGTTTTAACCGGAAAAACCGCGGCATCCGGCGGCAAAACAGCCGGCTTTTAAACCGGCCTTTCGGCCCCTTTTCGAATACACATCCCGGCATCTATATTTGTAACTATAATCGTTCATCCCCTATCTTTCAATTAGCCCCCGGTTTCCATAAAATAGGATGATCAGATCGGACCGGATCATGCGCCGGCAAATTTACAGACAGGAGATGAACAAATGAGAAAAATTGCCCTTTACTGCGCCGTTTTTGTGTTTTTGGCCGGAATCCTTGGGGCCCAGGAGAATAAGGGGGGTTTACAGGCCATTCTGAACCACTACGCGGCCAGAAATTTTGTTTCCGGCGAAATTAACCGGGGGGATCTGGACCAGATTCTCCAGGCAGGTATCCGCGCCCCCAGCGCCAACAACCGCCAGCCCTGGCTTTTTACCGTGGTACAGACAACCGCCCTGGCCCGGCAGATCGTGTCCAACAACGAGGACGGGAATGTGCTTATCGTGATCTCCGCGGAGGGGGACGGCAAGACCAACGGGCGGCAGATTTTGGACTGCGCCCTGGCGGCCCAGAGTATATATCTGGCGGCCCAGGCCCTGGGTTACGGTTCCCGGATCTATACCGGCCCCATGGACAGCATTAACAGAAATCTAAAGACCCAGTTGGGTCTTCCCAACGGCCACAACGCCATCGTCCTGGTAAGGGTGGGAAAAGTCCAGGGTAATGTGGATGCCCTTTCCGCCGCCTCGTCCAGGGCCGCCGCAGGCAGCAAGGTCCAGTACAAGTAAGGACCGCGCAAGAACAAGCTGAGCTGGTATCCCCGGCAATCTGCCGGGCAATCTGCCGGGCAGCCTGCCGCTCTGTACGTTTTATACGTGAAGCGCGGCAGACTCCTACCAGTACACCGGCGTTTCAGCCCCGCAGGCGGGACAACGGCAGGGCCGCTGTCCTTTGACCGGCGGTCCGTTCAGCGCCGGGCTTGTCCCGGCGGACGGCGCGGCATCGCCGGGAAGGAGGAAGCTTTCCACCCGGTAGCCCCGGCGGCGGACCAGAACAGCCCCGCAGCGGGGGCAGGCGGTATCGTTCTTCTCCCCCGGAATATTTCCCGTATATACAAAGGGCAGAAGCTTCCGGGCCCGCCCCGCCAAACCAAGCAGGGCCGCGGCGTCTGTGGGCGGCGCGTCCCAGCGGTAATCAGGATGGTAGGCGGATAAATGCCAGGGTACGGGGTCTTTCGCTGCGGCGTTCTCATGTCCGGGGGTCTCCAGACCGGCGATGAATTCTATACAGTCCCCAATTTCGGCTTCGCTGTCGTTAAGGCCGGGAACTATCAGGGTAGTCAGTTCCAGGCGGACCCCATGGCGGCGGGCGGCGCGGATAAAATTCAAGACTGTTTCCAGGTCTCCCCCCAGAATTTCCCGGTATGTCTTTTCCGAAAAACATTTAAGATCGATATTTGCCGCATCGGTCAGGGGCAGTATCTTCTCCGCCATTTCCAGGTTTATACAACCGTTACTAACCAGCACATTGGCAATACCCTGTTCGTGGGCAAGCTCCATACAATCCTTAAGAAACTCAAAATGGATCAAAGGTTCAGAGTAAGTGTAGGCGATCTGCCCCATGGGAAAGGCCGCGGCAGGATGCCCCGCCGCCGGCCCTCCATTCCGCAGGACCATGGCAACGGCGTCCTGGGGCCGCAGTTTCCGGCCTTCCGGAACAGAACCCCGTAATTGGGATATTCGCCAGTTCTGGCAAAAGGGGCAGCGAAGATTACAACCGGCAAAACCCAGGGAAAGGATTTGGGAACCGGGACGGAAATGGTAGAGGGGTTTCTTCTCGATAGGATCAAAGGCGGCGGCGGTGACATAGCCGTAATACGGCAGAGAAAGCCCCGCCAAATCCCCATTCTCCCTGGTCCCGCAGAACCCCCGGCCCCCAGGGGGGATAAAACAGCGGTGATGACAAAGGGTACAGCGGAGGACTTCAGCCATTATTCAAACGGCGCCCCGCCGCAGCGCCCCGAAGCGGCAGGACCGGCCCCGCCGCGGCGTTCCGCAGGGCATCCCGCGGGGCGGACGACTCCCCCGGTAAAACGGCGGAACCGGAATTCCCTTTCAGGGGGCCGCCCCCATACCGGGGGCGCGAAAACGGACCTTCTGAAACCGTTCCCGAAGTTCCTCCTGTTTGTCGGCAAACTGCACCGAATCGCCCACCTGAAAGGGTTCCATGATAACCCCATGGGCCCCCCGGCGAATCCAAAGCCTAACTAAGGGTACTCCCTCGCCGGCTTGAGTCACGGCGGAATGTAGCTCCTCCACATAAAGCACGTCCTCAATCTTGAATTCCAGGATCGACGGCCTGGCCCCCAGGGGATCAAAAATAAGAACAAGTTTGCCCTTTTCTGAAGGATGCTGCCGGGGATACCCGGTAAAAGGAACGCTGTCCCTGGGAGGGCCCTCGGCGTATTTGGCGATTTCGCTTAAAGGCAGGGACTCCAGATAACTGCCAATACTCATAACACGCCTCCAAATCTGTACAAGCTAAACCCGCCTGGGTTTTACACATTAACGCAGCGCCGGTTTGTTTTCGATTGAATAAATCAGCTGAATAAATCAGCGCTTCCTTAGGATAATTTCATGGCTGTTTCCCAAAAACCGAAGTTTTTGGAATGAACTCAGCTCACTATAAATATACAACTCCCGGAAGGCGGGGGCAATGAAGATTGATTCTTGGACGGCGCGGGGGTAGCATGGCCGGGTAAGAGAGGAGAGACGCTTTGAATATCTACTTGTTCCAGGGGAATTCCGTTCTGCTGCCGGAGACCGTCCCCGATACCGGTCTTGCCCAGGGAGTACCGTTAGGGGCGCTGGAGGAATTACGCGCCGCCGGAAGAACAGAAGGGGGAACCGTCCCCGGCCTGGACAGTTTTACCGTCCCCGCCTTGGAAGAAGAGGAAGCCTCCGCCCGGATTGAAGGGGTTTCGGTGAACGCGGATTTTCCCCTCCCCCCGCATTGGCGGGCCCTCCCCGTGCGGCAGGGGCTTTCCCTGGTCAGCCCGGAGAAGACAATAGACGGCAAGGGCCCGGTGGGACGGCTGCTGCGAGCCTACCATATCGCCCAGTGGCGGAGGGATTCCACCTACTGCGGAAGCTGCGGAACAAAAAACACCGATGCCCCGGACGAACTGGCCCGGCTCTGCCCCTCCTGCGGCAGAAGGGAGTACCCCCGAATTTCCCCCGCGGTGATCACCCTTATCACCAACGACAGGGGAGAAGCCCTGCTGGCCCATAACCGCAAATTCGCCGGCGGGGTCTACAGCCTTATCGCCGGTTTCAACGAGGCGGGGGAAAGCCTGGAAGCCACGGTCATCCGGGAAATCCGGGAAGAGGTGGGTCTTGAGGTAAAAGACATTCGCTACATCGCCAGCCAGCCCTGGCCCTTTCCCAACTCCCTCATGCTGGGCTTTACCGCCCGCCACGCCTCCGGGGAGATTCACCCCGACGGTGAAGAAATCATGGACGCCCGATGGTTCAATCCCGCTAAACTTCCCAGCCTGCCCGGTTTCGGTTCCGTATCCCGGTATCTTATCAACCGGTGGATCGGGGGGAATCTGTAGGCGAGTTTCGGTAAGTTAAGGAGGGGGGGCACAGATGTTTCAAAAACCGGGGGCCGGTCCCCAAGGCGCGGCTGTTTTTGACGCTGCCCGCCCCTCGTTTCGTAGTCCTCCCGGGCTTCGCCCGGTCCGGTCTACTCCAC
>JAIRNB010000118.1 GCA_031258265.1 Treponema sp.
GCTATTTTCATCACATGGTCGGCAAAACACTAAAAAAGTCGATTTTTTTATATATACTTTCAAAGCTAGGATTCTTAGCTCGCTGACATTATATATATTATTCATAAAAAAGTCAATAAAATGCTCAAGTAGGATAAAAATCTCTAACAAGACTTGACAATGCTATTTCTATATACTATGATTATAGTATATAGGAACGAAGACCTGCAAAAAAGGGTATATCGCAGCCGGAACGTTATGCGCAATGAATGAAGATGCTCCGCCGCAGAGCGGCGGAGCATCTTCGGTCGAAGGGGAGCGGGGTATTAGACCCCCCTCGAATAAAAGTGGAAAACGATTGATCGTTTCATAAAACACTGTAAAAATATCTCGATAGTAAAAAATTAAAGGTGTACAATAGTTGTCACGGAGGGGATTATGAAATTCTATTTATTAATGATTGTTTTTTTGATAAATTTTATAGTTATAATTTTCCCGCAGGATATAGTTTCCGATAATGCAGTACAATCAATTAGAGCCACGTCTACATTACAACATAGGTCTGATATTTATAATGTTAATAATCTACTTAAGAAAGATTTGTCATCTTGGGCAGAAGGTCAACCAGATTATGGCCTGAATGTTTCAATTACAATAACATTTAAAACAAGGGTTAGAATCAGGGAATTCTCGATTTGTAATATTAAGAAATTATAGTTTTACTATAGATCAAAGTTTATTTCCGTTTTCATCGTAGGAACTCTTGCAAGAAATAAATAAAGGATAGCCACTTTTACTGCGCATAACGAGGCTGTTTACACTCCATTTGTAATAGATAATCGAGAATAGAATTATATGTAAAAGACATCCGGTATAAGCGGCAAGCCATAGCAGGATGTTAAATAATTTCATAAAGCCAGTTTCCTAAATACCATGCCCTTTTTCAAGGGTTCTGGGGTTCATTCGAGAATCTGGTTTAATCGGGCGATCCGCCTGGTATACGGCTGTACCAGGGATGCCCGGCGCCGGGCATCATCAGAGAAGGCCCAGGCGTATCTTCTCCCTGATGATCCGGGCCGCCGATTCCTCCAGCCGGGAGCGGCTTAGGGTTCCCCCTTCCAGGGCGGCCAGGATAGCCCGCCGGACCTGCCGGAGATTCCCGGGCCAAGCCATCACCATGTCCGCCCCCGCCACCAGCGAGAGGACCGCCGCTTCCCCGGGGCCTGTGCGGGAAGCGGCGGCGGCCATAGAAAAATCGTCGGCCAGGACGATGCCCCGGAAGCCCAGGTCCCCCCGAAGCCACTGCCCGATGAGGGCCGGGGAGAAACTTCCGATTTGCCGGCTGTCCCAGGCGGGAACCAGGACATGGGATACCATGATTCCCGCCAGCGGGGGGCCGCCGGAGGAAGCGCCGCGGATAAGATCGGCGAAGGGCTGTACCGCCCGGTCCAGCTCTTCCCTGCTCCCGGAGAGGATCGCCGTGTCCCTGTGGGGGTCCGCGCCGGAGTTGCCGGGGAAGTGCTTTACCACGCATCCAATCCCCGCCCGTTCCATCCCCCGGATAAAGGCGGCGGCGGCGGCGGAAGTAAAAGCGGGGCCGGAACCGAAACTCCGGTCCTCCAGGAACAGGCGGTTATCGCCGTTCAGGATTTCCGCCACCGGGGCCAGGTTCAGGTTGAGCCCCAGGCCCCGAATCTCCTTTCCTGAGTTATACGCCGCTTCTTCCAGGGCCGCCAGGGCGGCGGCCTTCCCCTCTTTACGGGCCCGTTCCTCCCAGGACGCGGCGGGGGGCAGACGGCCGATCCCCGGCCCGAAACGGTGGACCTGCCCCCCCTCGTGATCGGCGGCCACCAGGGGGGGAATCGCCCCCGCCGCCTCCACACACTGGGCGATAAAACGGCGGGCCTCATCGGGGGCGGTATTCAGGTTGTAACGGAAGAGCATGAGGGCCCCGGGGGGACATTCCCGGAGGATTCTCCCCATGGCGGGATCAAGCCGGGCCTTGCCGTCCACCCCGCTCATGATAAGCTGGGCCGCCAGGGCGGGATCATCCAGGGAGGCAGCGATACGGGAGGCCCGGTCCTGGCCGGAAAGGCCGGCGGCGGCCAGGACCCCCAGGATACACAGCAGGGCTTTCACCCCTCCCCCCGGCCGCAAAAAACCACCTTCATTTTTCCAGCACATACAGGTATTCTTTTACATGAATGTTGCGGCCTGCCAGATTCCTGGAACCCCGGAATACGGGGTATGCCGTTTCCAAAACCTCAAAGCGTCCTATGTCCCGGAGCATCTCCCCCATTTCGTCAAAGGAAATAAGCCCCTCCGAATTAAACGAGATCAGGATAAATTTTGCCTTTAGGCCGGCGGCCAGTTCCCGCAGCGTCCCCAGGGCGTAACGCTTCTTGTTGTACAGGGAACGGTTCCAGCCCTGGGGAATACCGGACACCGGACTAATGGCGGCGGGGGTTTTGTATTCGGCAATTAAATTAAGCATAAAATAATTGGAACCAAAGGGATGCTGGTTGTAGGGGGGATCAAGATACGCCAGGTCCACCTCCGGGGCGCTTCGCATTACCAGATTCGAATCGCCGTTGTAGATAAGGCAGTCGCAGTCAAAATTACTAAAGACCGGAAAGGGCAGATGGATTTCCCCCTTTATCCGGGCCAGGGCGTTCCGGTTCCGTCCGCCAAACTGCCCGGTCCCCGTTTCCCTGTTCTTGTAAAAACCCTTAAAAACCCCCGAGGTATTTGAATGAATCGACGCCTCCGAAAGAAGGGGGGCAAGAAAATACGGACGGTAAGCTTCTTCGATACCCCCGATAAGCTCCCGCGCCGTGTCGATGTACATAGCGTTCCTGCGGGTATAAAAAACCCGTTCCCCGGCCCCGATATTGTCGTCATCCAGGGGGGCGTAGAGGGCCGCTATCATGCCGGGGCGCAGAGAATTTTCCGCCAGGGCCCCCGTAAGATCCCGGTACAGTCCCTCCAGCACAGGGATATTACGGTCCCCCCGGTTCGACAGGTAACAGCGGTTGATGATCCCCGAATACTTTTCCAGATCGTTGACCAGCAGGGTATGGGCGAAACGCTTAAAAAACCGGGCCGTAATACCGGAACCGCTGAACACGTCAAAGACAGCCAGCTTGTCCCTGCCAAGCCGCCGGCGGACCCTGTCCAGCCCCTGGGCGATAAAGGGCAGGAGGGCCCGTTTGTTGCCGATATAGGTGATAATCTGCTTGGTAAGGTAATCTTCGTTTTCGTTCAAGGCGTCCGGGGAAACGTAAATTTCCGGCGATTCCGGGACCGAATCCATGGATTGCACTATGGGGAATAATCGCCGCTTTGTACAGGAGTAAAGGAGGGTAAGGGGGGGCCCAAGATAAACAGCCGCAGGCTGTACATTGAATAATGCGGCATGGCCTAGCGCCAATTAGCGCCCCAATGTCGAATTATTGCGCCTCAGCTTTAGCTGAGGCAGTGCGCGCGCTTCCCCGGACAAGCGGGACCCCTACGGGTCCCTAGCCCGTAGCCGCGGGACGCGCAGTTACTTTGGCCCCCCCTCCGCCTCCAGCCGCCCGCGGCTTTCGGCTACCCCCCAGCCAAGTCACCATGCTGCGCATGGTGACTGACACCTTTTTCAGGGGCCCTGTTTGCGCTACATTAACGGGGTGTCCCTTAACTGGAAGGAAATTGACCTTGTCCTCTCGGAGCTGGAATTGCCGGGCTGCCAAATTCAAAAGGCCCTGCAGAGCGCCTTTGACGTGATTGCCCTGCGGGTCCACGGCGGGGGCCGTACCAAAACGGTACTCATCTCCCTAAGCCCCGGCGCCTGCCGCCTCCACGAAACCTTCCGAGCTGTCCCCAAGACCGATAAACCCCTGCGTTTCGCCGAATTCCTCAATTCCCGGATCACCAACGGCTGGATCGAAGAGGCGGTCCAGTTGGGGGACAACCGGATTGTAAGAATCACGGTACGGCAGGGGAAGAACCGCTGCCGGGTCTATATCCGGCTTTGGTCCAACGCGGCCAATGTGATCGTCACCGCTGAGGATGGAACGATCCTGGATGCCATGCGGCGGCTTCCCAAACGGGGGGAACAGAGCGGGGGCCGCTACGCGCCGGAAGAAACGGCGCCGGAAGCCGGTATCCGGCGGGAGTTCAGCGTCCGGGAATTTCCCCCGGGGGAGTTTCCGGGGGCCTCGTTTAACGAAAAGATCGACGCCTGCTATGCGGAGCAGGGGGGCAGACTCTCCCTGGAGAGTCTGCGGGAGCAGGTAAGGCGGAACTGGGAGGGGAAGATTGGCCGCCTGGCGGCCTCCCTGGAGAAACTCAGAAACAAGGAGGGGGAATTTGCCCTGGCGGAAAACCTGAAACAGTACGGGGATATTATCCTGGCTAATTCGGGGAAGATAAGGCCGACCGACCGCTGGCTGGAGGCGGAGAATTTCTACACCGGCGAACAGGTCCGTATTAAACTGGAGGACGGCCTAGCGGGAGGCGGTCAGGCGGAGCATTACTACGATCAGTACCGTAGGGCAAAGCGGGGGCTTGAGGATGTAAGAAAAGAAATTGTCCGGGGGGAAGCGGAACTGGCGGGCCTGGAGGAGGTTATGGCCAGGCTCCTGGCGGAGACTAACCCCCTAAATTTACAGAAACTTATAAAATCCGGCGGGGTCAAGACGGCCCCTACCCTGAATGTGGATCAGAAGCGGCCGGGACTTTCGTTCCGGCGGAACGACTGGCTTATCCTCGTGGGCCGGGACGCGGCGGAAAACGACGCCCTGCTCCGCCGGCATGTAAAGGGGAACGATCTCTGGCTCCATGTCCGGGATTATCCGGGTTCCTACGTGTTTATCAAACAGCGTTCCGGCAAGAGTTTTCCCCTGGATATTCTTTTGGACGCGGGGAACCTGGCGGTCTTTTATTCCAAGGGCCGTAATAACGGCGAGGGGGATCTGTTTTATACGCCGGTAAAATACCTGCGCCGGGCCAGGAACGGCCCCAAGGGGCTGGTGCTTCCCACCCAGGAAAAGAATCTCCATATCAAGGTGGACGAACAGCGGCTGCGGGAACTGGAGTATTGCCGGGTAGAAAAACTGTGATTCTATTTACCGGGGCCGGCTGTGATAGACGCATACGTTTTTGCGGCTTTTGTTCCAGCCCAAAAATGGCATAGATGCCGGCTTTTGTTCCAGCCCAAACCTGCGGTTTGGGCCGCGCGCGCACTAGCTTAGCTAAAGCTAAGCCGCATTATTCAATTTGGGGGCATACGGAGGCGCTATGCGGCGCCACAGGGGTTAAATATACAACCTTTGGTTGCTTTTACTGCGCAAGGGATAGAGCGGAAATACTTTTGGCGAAGCCAAAAGATTGCAGCGATAGCCCGGTCCCCGCGAAGCGGGGATGCGCCCAGAATCTCAGCGGAGACATCCACAGCAATACTGATGGTACTATCGCTGTACCCGGCCGGAGGCGTTCCCCGCGGCCAGGGCTTCCGCCTCGCCCAGGCTTATCAGGTTAAAATCATGTTCAATGGTGTGTTTGAGGCAG
>JAIRNB010000211.1 GCA_031258265.1 Treponema sp.
AGTTTTTGAACAACCCTATTTTACTGTTTCCAGCCCTGTTCCACTTCCCGGATGGTTTGGATAATCAAGGCGGAGGGGGCGCGGTCCCTGAGGAGGGAAAGGAATCTTTCATCCATGCAGAGGAAGTTGAGCTTCGAGAGGGTGCGGAGGTGGAATTTTGAGGAAGCGGATACAATAAGCATGACGCTGTGAACAGGTTTGCCGTCCAGGGCCTTCCATTCGATAGGCAGGGCGGGAAAACCGACAGCCACAAACTGGGTTTTCTCATCCGCCGCCATGGGGCTGCGGGGGTGCGGCAGGGCGATGCCGCGGCCAATGGTGGTAGGCATGAGGGCCTCCCGCTCCAGCACCGCATTGAGGAGGGCGGCCCTGAATTCCTGATCCCTCCGGCGGTCCCCGGCCGGGAAAAATGGACCGGGAAGGGACCTGATGAACTCCGCCATCATGGTATCCACGGAATTCCCCGCCACTTCGTAAAATATCCCTCCCCGTTCAACCAGGGTACAAAGGGGGATGTCGTTGTCCATATTTCAGCTTCCTGTTTTACCGGATACGGATTTGGCGGCTGTTTCAGTTCCCTGCAAAGCGCAAAAGACCAAATTCAAGGTTTTGTTGCAGGCGTCTATATCAAAATAGTCGGGCTTAAAACCGGGACCCAATTCCCGCCGGGCAGTCTGCTGTTCGGCATCCGCGCCCCAGTCCAAGGCGGCAACGCTCTTACGGAAACGCAGGGGTCCTTCCATCATTTCCGGGGGCGCCGCCCCTTCTCCCGCCACACAGCGAAGGGTTTCCTCATCCCCGCCGTCATAACGGGGCAGGATGATCACCTTGACCGTCCAATTAGGCCCGTATTCGTAGATCATCTCGCCAATCCCTTCACCGCTAAGTTCCCCGATTAACAGGTTTTTTTCCAGGGCGCCGGCCTTTTCAATACCCCGGGCGGGCTTGTCAATACTGAACCGGTAAGCAAGCTGGTTTGTCCAATTAAAAACGCTCTGAACGGCGGTATGAAGGTCCGCAAGCCGGAAATTCTCCGGCATCGTTATCCGCCGCCAGACATCCGTACCGCCGATGCTGATTTGGATCATCCGCCAGGGCATAAATTTGCCGTCCCTGCGGAGATTCACCACCGATAAGTTGTTCCGGCGGCGGGCGGCGATGGCCACCTCGATAAGCTCTTTAATCTCCTCATAGGTGTCGATCATGCTGTCCAGGGAAGAATCTATGGTTTCCAATTCATCCGGGGAAAGGGTTTCATCGGTATCCAGATCTTCCAGCACCGCCGCGGCGTGATTCTGTATCTGGGACAGCACGATGTAGGTATGGGTAGGCAGCGCCGAAGATTCCACCCCGCTTTTTTTTAATCTGGCATAGAGATCGATCACCGCTGTATGGAGTTCCGCCACCCGCTGGCGGATAGGCCCCATGGTCTGATCCGCAAAAAAAGTATAAATACGTTTGAATTCCCCGTGGGTGCTGGCAATGTAGGACCGGAGAAGCTTCCATTCCCGGTCTTCAAGCCGCAGACCCGGGGGAACCAGGCGTTCCAAAACGGCCGAATAATCCTTTTCCCTGCGAAAAAGGGAGTCCCTAACGTAAGACTGGATAACATACTCGGAAACGGGAATCTGGCAGTGAAACAAAATACTCTCCACCACGGTCTGATCCGGGGGAAGCTGGCTGCCGGCAAGGTGGTTTATGTCGGGGATTTCCTTACCAGCATACCAAAAGCGGGTTTCGATGCCATAGGGGACGGTTTCTATCCGGTCTGTTTCCTCGTAGATAAAGTCCTCCAGGGAACAGGCGGGAATCTCCCGCATCCGCTTACCGCCGTACCAGTAGGCGTAGGCTACCTGTTCCTCCGTGGAAGACCCGGGACCCAGGAATTCAAAGGCATCCTCAAAGCCCCCTTCCGCCGCCTCAATCCAGGCATATATATCGGAACGGGCCCAGGCATCTTTTGGTACCCGGTCCAGGTTAAAACTCCCTTCCTTCCAGTCCCGGACCCGGACCACCAGATGATCGCCGGGAACAAAGGAAATTTCCCGGTAGAGATTCCTCATATCCAGGGTTTTGATAGAAACCTCCGGCGGGTCCTCATAAATATCGCTGTTAAAAGCCGCCTCGTTTTCCGGGTTGTCCCTGGCCACATACTGGGGGGCGTATTCCTCGCCAAAAAGGGAATAGTAGGGGTAAAACTCCTCCGGCGGCCCCTCGGTGGTGGTAAAGGGGATGGCGCGGTCTTTCCAATAAAAGCTGTAGTCCTGGGGAAGCAGGCTGGGGTTAGCAAAGGGAACGCAACGGTGCCCCGGTATAAGGATGCCGTTGAGAAGTTCCAGCTTTGTGGGATTAATAACAAAGGGTGCCGATTCAAAGCAGCCGCGGCGGGACACCCAGCGATGACTGTCCAACTGGAAAGCCAGCTTCCGGGAATCGAGAAAGGATGAAAGTTCCATCCGCAGGCGTCCAACCTGTTTAGGGTCCATCATCCTGACAAAAGAAACAACATCGTCCAGGGTAAAAGGCTCAGACACGCTATCGAGAAATTCGTAGAACGCGTCTTCCTGAGTGACCGTCATTTATTCTTAAATATAAGGCGAAAAAGGGGAAAAGTATACAGCAAGAACAGCCGGATGCGGCCCGTTGTACTCGTAGGCTTTGCCCCGCTTTGTGTCACAAAAACCCCGGTAAATGGGCTGTTTTGGCGGTTTGCAAGGCAAAATCGCCTCATAGACAGGACCTATCCGGCGCTTTTTAAGGCTTAATATACGAAGCGCTGCAAGCTGACGGGGCCCCGGCATCCGCTTTTTTTGCCGCTTAATTAAGGAGGGGGGCATATATGTTCCAAACGCCGGGGGATAATCGCCCATGCAGGGCATGTTTTATCTTGGCCCCCCCTCGTTTCGAAGTCCTCGTGCCAAACCCAGGTTTGGCCCTGCGGTCTTCTCCACTACCCCCCCTCCGCCGGTCCAGACGCTATCCGGGGGATCAGCCGGCTGTATGGCCGGAGGCCTCCCCGTTCTGCAGCCGGGAGAACCAGTTGGGGAAGCTTCCCCTGAACACCTGGTTGAGAAGTTCCATATCTTTGCGGCGGAGGGCCTCCAGAATTTGCCGGTGATCCCTGGCGGCATTGGCAAGACTCAAGGGAGCCAGGCGATCCTGGAGAATATCGAAGAGGAGTTCCAGGGAAACCTCCCCAATCTTGATAACATAGGGGTTATGGGTGCAATAAAGGACGCTCCGGTGAAAATCCAGCTCGTCCGAGGCCGATGTCTGGGTATTTGAGGGTATCGCCTTCACCTTTGCCTCCTGGGCCAGTACCACCGCCTCCACCTTTTCCAGATCTTCCTCCGTGGCCTCCCGCATGGCCAGTTGGGTATACGCCGTTTCAAACATCTCCCGGAACTGAACCAGGTGTTCCGCGGTCCGGGGCAGGAGCATGAGCTGAATTTCAAAAGCCTTGGCCGCCCCCTCGTGGCAGGCGTCGCAGACAAAGGTCCCCTCCCCCTGGCGGGATTCCACAGCCCCCATACTTTCCAGCATCTTGATCGCCTCCCGGACGGAGGAAATTCCTACCCCCAGCTTGCCGGCAAGCTCACTGGCCCCCGGAAGCCGGTCGCCGGGGACCAGTTCCCCCCGCATGATCGACTCTTTTATCTGGAGCAGGACCAGATCGGTAACCTTCTCTTTTCGCTTAATAGAGGTTAAACTCATTTGCGGCTGTGACACAGCAGATACTCCTCCGGTAAATGGACGGGGGCCTTTGAAAGCCCGGCTCCGTTACCTTATTTTATACTAATTTCAGGAAGCGGCGGACCTGCGGTCCGGGTCCACAATGCGCCGCATCATGGATAGACTCCAATTATCTTAATATCAGAATATATGCAGAAAGAATCCAGGTCAACGAATTTTTAGAATGGGACGGGGTTTTGTTCAAA
>JAIRNB010000314.1 GCA_031258265.1 Treponema sp.
GGGAAGTGAGGGAATACGCGCAGAGGAAGGGGTTATACGTGGTGGTACAGTCCGGGGACTCTGTTACCGTGGCGGAGGCGTCTGAGAACTTCAAGGCGCGGGAGTGGTGAGGGTGGAGTCCCGCGATGAGCCTCCGCGGAGCAGAGCTCCGCGGTATCTTAAGCGTTGCTTTAGTCAAAACGGAGGCTCGGTCGTAAGGAAATTTATAATACCCTCCCTCGCGCCAGCGAGTTCTTAGGTTTAACACCAAATTTTTGTAAACGTTGCATTATTTGAGCCGGAGCAGAGCTCCGGGGTATTAAACCAGACCCTCGAATAAAGGGGGACTCCGGTATGCTCTCCGGTCTTTTGTTATACCTTACCGGTGCGATGAGCCGCGGGTATCAGATGGTCTTAATAGGTGGCGGTGAGGATGTTCTTCCTGAATATTCGGACCAGGGTTTCGGTATCTTCCTCGGAGGGCATACGGCTGCCAAAGGGGCCGTCCGGGGAAGCGTTGCCGGCGGGGATGCCGTATACCCGGTCAAACACCGTTTTGATTCCCGGTAGGGAGCCAATGCCGGGCTGGGCATAACATTCCACCACTTCGTTGGCCCGGTACTGTAATTCCCGGGCTTCCCGGTAATTCCCTTCCAGAAACTTTTGCCACATTACCTTGTAGTGGTAACAGGTAATCCCCTGCAGGGCGCCAATATTTCCATCGGCGCCAAAGAACTGGGTTAATACCGCCATTTCATCGGCCCCGGTAAGGATGGTGATGTCCGGGCGGTATTTTTTGAAACGATCCAGCATATAAAAATTGGTATCCGTGAATTTGATTCCCCGGAAGGTGGGTACTTTATCCAGGGCATCCAGAATATCCGCCGCCGTCATGTCCTTGCCGCCGGTGAGGGTCTTGCCCTGGGAAACCCAGTAAATAAAGAAGGGAGTATTGGGAGCCGCCGCGGAAATCCGTTTGAAGTAGTTGATATTGTCCTCCAGACTCGCCTCTTCCCCAATGCCCACAGAGGCGACCGCAAAGGCGCCCCATTCCTCCGCATGCCGGGCAAGTTCCACTGAATCATCAAGATTTTTGTTATACCCCACATGGATAAATATGGGGAGTTTGTCTTTCCCATATTCCAGAATAGCCTGGGCCCATTGTTTTCTTTTGGCAGGTTCCAGATGCGCTCCCTCTCCGGTCCAGCCCAGGGCATAAAGGCCATCGGCCTTTTCCCGCAGGTACATTTTGATAATGGGTTCCGCCAAGTGGATCAGTACATTCCCCTGTTTGTCCAGGGGAGTGATCAGGGCGGGAAGTACCCCGCCAATCAATGGTCTACTCATGTGGGTCTCCTTGGAAAAAATTTAATAGAGTTGTTCGGAAACTTCAATTTCAGAACAACAACCGCTAAAAAATAACCGACTGTATGTACTGCTTCTTATATGCCAGATTTTCCCTAAAGTTTACAAGGCCTTAACCTTTTACCGCACCGCTGGTTAAGCCAGCGACAAAATATTTGTTAAGGGCAAGAAAGACAACCAACATAGGCATGACTGCCATAACGGTCCCGGCCATCATCAAATCCCAGGCGGAGATTAGTTCCGCGGAATTTTTCATTGAAACGATACCCACAACCAGGGGCTGCCGTGATGGGTTGCCCAGGGTAAACACCATGGGTAAAAGATAATCATTCCACGAATTCATGAATGCCAAAAGTCCTACGGTAGCGATGAGTGGTTTTAGCAGGGGAAAGATGATCCGCAGAAAAATATGGGCAAAACCACAGCCGTCTATCCGCGCCGCCTCATCAATTTCTTTTGGTATACCGTCAATAAACCCCTTAGACAGGTACAGATTGGTAACATTTATACCAAAAATATATATGATAATGACCCCCCAGAGGCTTGTATGGAGGTTTATTGCCTTGGCTATCATTAATTGGGGGTAGAGGTATAAAGATCCGGAAGATATGAACATGGAAAAAGTAATTATCCCCAGGATGGGCTTTTTGCCGTGAAATTTCCCCCGGGAGAAGACATAGCCCGCGGTACTGGATGTAATAATAGAACCAATGACGATTGTAGTACACATAAAAATACTGTTCCATGTATATACTTTGAAATTCGATTTTTCCCAGGCACGAATATAGTTATTGAAAGAAATTTCTTTTGGGAAAAACGATTTGGACGTTAGAATACCCGCAGTGTTTTTAAACGAGGAGACCACCACATAAAACAGGGGAAATATTACCACCACAGCCATGCCCGCCAGCGCCAGATAAAGCACCATCATAAGAGTTTTGTTTTTTCCCGTCATGCGGCGACTCTCCTAATAATAATCCCCAACTTTTTTAGTAAGTTTAAAAAAAGTACCCACAATGAGACCGATGATAATTGCCGTTATAATTGCAATGGCCGATGAATAACCATACTGGCGGATCGCATCGGCGTTCCCGTAAGAAAAGAAATATTTAAAGGTGTATGACATGACTACTTCCGTAGCGCCGCCGGGCTGTCCATTGGTAAGCACCAAAACCAAATCCGATATTTTCATGGCATTTACGATAAAAAGCATCATAACTACCTTAAAAACCGGCGCCAGCATGGGCATGGTTATTTTGGTAAATCTTGACCAGGAATTTACCCCGTCGAGGCTTGCGCATTCATAAATTTCCGGGGGAATGTTCTGCAGGCCCATGATGAAGAAAATCATATTGATTCCGAATCCCCTCCAGACACTGGCAAGCACTATTACCAGGTCAGCGGTAAACTTTCCGCCGAACCAGTTTATATTTCGTTCTATTAAGTGGAGATGCTTTAATATCAAATTAACCGATCCATTAAAGGGATCAAACATCAGGAAAAAAACAATGCCGACAACGGCAGTACTGACGATGGAAGGCGAAAAAAATATCGCCCGGAAGAAGGCGTTTACCCTTTTTTTACCGCTCAGTACGACTGCCAAAAATAAGGCCAGGGGAATTTCGATACAAATTTTGCCTCCGGTAATGATGAACGTATTGAGCAAAGCGCGCCAGTAGTTTTTGTCCCTGCCGAAGGCACGGATGAAATTTTCTATCCCGATGAACCTGGGGCTGGACATTCCGTCGTATCTGAACCATGACCATCGGATAAGCCAAATCATTGGATATATGGTGAATAGCGTAAACCCGATAAGTAAAGGCGCGATCATTAGATAGGACTCCAGGGTATCTCTTTTTGCGAGAGCGCCGGCCGTCAGGTTTTTTCTTTGAATGATACTCGAGTCCCGCATGGGATGATCCTTTTGAAAGCGGGGGCCGCCCGGCGAATTTCCGGACAGCCCCCCCTTGGACAGACATGAATTAGTAAGAAACCTTTTTGAACCAATTGGGATCTTTGTACAGTGCCATATCAAAACCATCTTTAATTGCCTGATCCAGGGCTGTATTATACCGCCTGTCCAGATCCGCCAATATGGCCTTCACATCCTGATTTGCCGGGCCGGCGGCAATGGCAATTAGTGTATTTTGGTAGGGCTGACCTTCCAGGTTAAGCCCCCCATCCGGCGGCGTCATGGTAAAATAGGAATGTGAGGTATCGGCAAATTCTTTGGTTCCCGCCTTGGAGTACTGTGCCGGAGCCTGGCGCTGAATATCTTCCCGGGGTATAAATTCCGCTTCATTGTTCTGAATGGCCAGAAGTACCTTATCACTGTGGAGCAGCGAATAGGCGGCCATGCTTTCCTCTTGTAATTTAAGGGATGCGGAGCCCAGGCAGAGAAGATCGGCGATTTGTGCGTAGTTGCGGAATTTGCGGTCTCTGCTTATTGACGGGGTATCCGCCACGCCCAGATTAAATTTTGCCCCCAATTCCTTCCAGAAATTGTCCACATTAGTCACATCCCAACTGACCCCGTTCAGCATGGCAATACGGCCTGCGGAAAATTGGGCAAAGAGGCTCTCCCCATCAAGCGCCTCCGCGCCGGGAAATATGGAACCATCGGCCTTCATCTTCAAAATAGCCTGCAGATTGGGAAGAAAATCGGAAAATTGATACCGGGCAGTTTGGAAGTTATAACCCATGTGGCCGACAGAAGCGGCGAATTGTACCGCGAAATACCACTTCCCTGAAGAGGCCGTATCCTTAAGGTGCATCCCGTATCCGTAGATTTCGCCCTTATTATCATCCGTAACTTTCTTTGCGATTCGGACTACATCATCCCAGGTTTCCGGCGGTGAATTGAAACCTGATTTTGCCAGAATGTCTTTGTTGTACATGAACTTTGTATTGAGTACCTTGCCCGGAACGCTGTAGGTCTTCCCATTAAAGGTGGTATATCCGGTAAGTAAAATACTCTCCCAGGATTTGAGAAATTCCGGCCCGCCGGGCATATCATCAATGGGAATCATCCATCCCGATTGGATATAGGGTTCCTTGACGGTTCCGACAAATTTATAAATTTCCGGTCCCTGGTTAGCCGAAAGGGCAAGGTTAAGCACATCATGGTAATCACCGCCAAATACCTTATAGTCAATGAATATACCCTTGGCCGCCCCCTCACCTGAGTTAAAAGCCTCCACAAAGGGCCGCACGTATGGTTCAAAACCGCCGTCATTCGTCCATGCCCTGACCGTTTTGACAGCGCCGACCGCCGGAGTCTCCTTTTTCGGGCTCGCAAAAATCAAAAGGGGGAAGAGCAGAATCATTCCCGCCGCCAGACCGATTCTAAATTTTTCCATTATTTTCCTCCATAAGTGTCCCTCTGTCTGTATAAGGGCAGTTAAAGGTATCATGGAAATTGGCAAAAGAAAATTCAAAAACTTATGCAAAAAAGATAAAAATCCTATGATTTTTCACCGGCCCCCAGTGTTTGTAAATGTATCGGTTAAAGCCGTTCAAAAACCCCGGTTTCTGAACAACGCTATTGTGGATTTAAGAACAATACATTACAATACACCCATGAGATTCCGCAAAAAGCTTGTTTTGTGGTTTTTTCTGGTAATGTTTATCCCCGCGATTATTATAACCGTGGCGGTGTTTGTTATTTCCCGCAATGTTATCGAGGGGCAGATGGTTGAGCTTGCCGGGGCAAACATCATGGCGGTACAGGCCGCCATGGAGCAGCATCTGTTTTTTGCCGCGGAAGTTACTACCCTGGTGTATACAAGCCCAGCTATACAAGACATCCTAAGTTCTAAAGTATCAAGCAACGCGGTAGATAATATTATTAAAGCCCGGCTTCTTGACGAGGCATTGAACAGTCACGTCATGTCCAGCTACTTTTCCCAGACTAGATTTTCAATTTATCCATTTATTTATCTTAATAACCGTCCGGAATTAATTTCCCACAGTCCATACAGAAAGATTCGAGATATTTCAGAGGTAAAAGATCAGTACTGGTATCAGCAGATGCAGAACCGTAACCTTATGTATACGGTTAATGTCAGTGAACGTAAAATGATTGTTGCCAGGAAACTTTTCGATCTGAGCAATGTCGATGTTCCTAAATATTCGGCCTTGTTTACGCTGGAAATAAATACCCAATACTTTAATGAACTGCTTTTTTCATTTAAGTCTTTTTACAACAGTAGTATTTATATACTTAATGAGTATAATACCACCGTATTGGGAAGCGATCAAATCTCTACCGGTGATAACCGTTTGATTCAATTTATGGAGTTTGATATCCTTGGATTAGACGGTTTTGTGCAGGGCAACGCCCGGCCTTTGTCCAGTATACAAAAAGTGGGGAAAAAACGGGCTATCGTAACCGCGTATAAGCTGCGGAATAACTGGACGGCTTTAAGCATCACTTATTTGAATGAGATTAACCTGCCGGGGCAGGTATTCTCCGCCACTGTCCTGGCTATTTTGATAGTCTGTACCGGCATTGCCCTATTAATGGCCCTGCGGTTCGCAAATACCCTCTCCGTCCCAATTGTTACCCTGGTCCGTTCCATGAATTCTATCAATGACAGCCTGGATATTAACATTGATTATCACGGACATGACGAATTTGCCGATCTTATTGATCAATACAAAAATATGATGAGACAAATCAGGGGGCTTATTGATGAATTGTATGTCAGCGAGATGAACAAACAGAAGGCAGAGCTGGATGCGAAAAACGCGGAACTGCAGGCGCTTCAGGCCCAAGTAAACCCCCATTTTCTGTACAACACCCTGGATTTAATCAACCTGTATGCCATAAAACACAATGTACCGGTGATCTCCGAGATGATTGATTCTTTGGCAAATTTGTTTCGTTATACCCTGAACAGCAGCGGTGTTATCATCACCCTGGATCAAGAAATCAATCATACCCGGAATTATCTCAAGCTTCAATCGGTACGGATGGGGGATAACCTGCGCTATGTTTTCCGGATTCCCAGCGCGCTGCGAAATATCAGAATCGTCAAATTGATACTGCAACCCCTGGTGGAAAATTCTATCCGCCATGGGTTTATTGTAAAACACGGGCCCCTGGAAATTATTATCAGCGCGCAAAGGGAAGGGGAGAATACCGTTATCCGAATCAGTGATAATGGAGCCGGGGCAGATATTGGTGAACTTGAAGAATTGTTAGCCGGCAGATCGGATGACCGGACTTCAACTTATTTTGCTATTAGTAATGTTCACTATCGTTTACGGCAGACCTTTGGGAAACGGTACGGGCTGCGTTTTGCAAGAAACGAAGGCGCCGGATTATCGGTAATTATTACCATACCAACGGTCTGGGAGGCCGGTACCAATGCTTGAAGTGGTTATTGTGGATGATGATTTTATAGTCCGGGAAATATTAAGAGATTCTATTGACTGGGTGGAACTGGACATGACTGTGGCCGCCGCCGCCGCCGATGGGCAGGAGGCATTGGATTACTGTCTAAGATTAAAGCCGGATATATTGCTTGCTGATATACGTATGCCGAATCTAAGCGGTCTTGATGTGGCAATTCAACTGCGGGAACAGGGGCTGGATACCAGGGTTATATTTGTCAGCGGTATCCAGGATTTCGACTATGCCCGGACCGCCGTAAATGTCCGTGCCGCCGGTTATATACTCAAGCCTATACGGCTGGAGGAAGTTACCGCGGTCCTGAAAAAGGTTCGTGATGAAATTGAAATGGAATTCCATCGGGAACAGGTCCTGCGCAGGATGAAGGAAAACCTGGATGAGAACATACCATTGGCCAGGGATTTGTTTCTCCATAATCTTATCCTGAATATTCTGGAAACCGATGAGAGTTTGGACGAAAGGCTTAGTTATCTCGATCTTCCTTTCCGGTCTGATGCGGAGGTGGTTGTCATTGAAGGGGAAATAGATGATTACCACGGAATTATCCATGATAAAAATGAAAAGGATATACATTTATTTAATTTTGCCGTTAAAAGATTTATAGACCGGGTACTTAGCAACTACCGGGCGGGAGGCTGTTTTACGCTCCGGGACGGGATTTATGTTATACTGTGTAACGACAAATATGTAGAAAACCATAAAATATCCATGATATTTGACAATATAGCTTCCATGTTGAATGAATTTGGCGGATTAACCATGTCGGCAGGGGTAGGGAACTGTGTCAGTTCTCTGCACCTGGCGTACATTTCTTACAAAGAAGCGGACAGCGCGTTGAAAAATAAATTTTTTACGGGGCCTGGTTCGCTTATTCATTTTGCGGATATTGCGGCGGCCGGCGCCGTGGCCGGTGAAACCCATTATGACGCCCGGATCATAAAGCTGCGGAAGGCGCTGTTAGAACAGCTTTGCCGAGGAGAAGATCGGCGGCTGCGGGAAATTCTTGACGAATATTATTCGTCTGCCGGTGGTTCTGGCCTGCTCTCCCGGGAATATATCCGCGGTCAATTTTTGGAACTTATCATTGTTTCGTATCATGAGTTTTGCAAGACCGAAGGGGAAGTGTCGGAGATATTTGATGGATATGTTGAGGCCATGAGGGCAATTTTACAAGCACAGACGGTACTGGAAATTGAAAATCATACCACCGTCATGCTGCTTAAAATTTCAGGATATTTCAATGCGAAGTACCGTCGGCGTACCGGTGCGGCTATTGCCAGGATAAAAAATTATATTGTTAAAATGCGTAATTCTAATATTTCGCTGGCAGATATTGCTAATGAAGCATATATGTCACCCAGCTATATGTGCGCTGTTTTTAAGCGGGAAACCGGACAAACCTTGAATGAATTCATTATTGAAGACAAGATGAATTTAGCCAAGGAACTGTTAATCAATACAAAAATGAAAGTTTTCGAAATAGCTCTACATCTTGGTTATGATGCCCCGCATTACTTTAGTTATTCTTTTAAGCACTATACCGGTCAAACCCCGCAGCAGTTCAGGGCTGCCTGCGGGAAAGGGGAGTAGGCCGTATTCATGGGAAGCCCCCGGAAAGGCCATGAATCCCCGCAGGTCCCCATGCCTGTTTTTCCCCCCGCCCTTTTGCTATACTTCGGGGCAGTATGTGTAAAAGCGGGAATGATGTATGAATGTACTGGTTATCGGGGCGGGGGGCAGGGAGCATGCCATTGCCTGGAAGCTTGCCCAGTCGGAACAGGTAAAAAAGATATACGCGGCTCCGGGGAACGGCGGCACCGCTGTGGAAGCCAAATGTGAGAATCTGCCCCTGGGGGCGGGGGAACAGGAGGCGCTTATCGCCTTTGCCAGGGGGCATGATATTGGCTTGACCGTTGTGGGGCCAGAGGAGCCCCTGGCCCTGGGAATTGCAGACCGTTTCCGGGCGGCAGGGTTTGCGGTGGCGGGGCCCGGCAAAGATGCCGCCCGGCTGGAAGCGAGTAAGGCTTTTTCCAAAAATTTTATGAATAAGTACGGCGTCCGCGCTCCGGCAAGCCGGGAGTTTACCGGCCCCGCGGAGGCTTTGGAGTATGTCAGGGAACATTTCGCCGCGCCGCGCCCTTCCGCCGGTTCGGGGGGGGCTTCCGGCGAAGGCCCCGGTTCCGGGCGGCCGCCCCTGGTGATTAAGGCCGACGGGCTGGCGGCGGGCAAGGGGGTGGTGATTGCCCCTTCGCCGGAGGCTGCGGAAGGGGCAATCAATGCCTTTATGCGGGACCGGACTCTGGGCGGCGCGGGGGACAAGGTGCTGATCGAGGATTTTCTTGGGGGAAAGGAAGTCTCGATCCTGGCGGCGGTGGATGCGGGGCCCGGCCGGGCGGGGATTATCAGGCCCTTTATTGCCGCCCGGGATCACAAAAGCCGCTTTGAGGGCGGCGCGGGACCCAATACGGGCGGCATGGGGGCTATTGCCCCGGCGCCGGACTTTACCGAATCCTGCCGTGATGATTTTACCGCCGCCATCCTGGAACCTACGCTGCGGGGGCTGGAGGCGGAGGGGATGGATTACCGGGGCTTTATCTTCTTTGGCCTTATGATTTCGGGGGGGCGCTGTTACCTCCTGGAGTACAATGTGCGGCTGGGGGACCCGGAAACCCAGGCTGTACTGCCCCTCCTGGATTCTGATTTTTTTGAACTCTGCCGCTCCATTGCCCTGGGGGGGGAATCCGCCGGGCCCGCCGTCCGTGGGCCCGCTCTTAAAGATTTTCCCCTGGTCTGGAAACCCGGCGCCGTCTGCGCCCCGGTGGCCGTGGCGGAGGGTTATCCCGGCCCTTACCGGAAGGGGGACCCTATCTTTATCGACCGCCGGCGGCTGGAAAAAACCGGGGCCAAGCTATTCGCTGCCGGGGCCCAACAGGCAGACGGCGCCGATCCTTACATGCGGACCCCGGGCATGGAGTCCGCGGGGCTGTGTACTGCCGGAGGGCGGGTGCTGGCCCTTGCCGCGCTGGGGCCGGATGCGGCGGAGGCCAGAAGCCGGGCTTATGCGGCCCTGGAGGCGCTGAGTTTTAGGGGTATGGGTTTTCGCCGGGACATTGGCCTGATAGAAGAGCCGGCGCGGGAAGATCCGGTGGAGGCCGGCCCCCATGGATGATAATGATCCTATTTTTTGGCAGCTTCTCCTGCAGTTCTGTCTTATCATGGTGAACGCGGTCTTTGCCTGCGCGGAAATCGCCCTTATTTCTATCAGCGATACGAAGCTGGAAAAAATGTCCGCCGCCGGGGACAAGCGGGCCAAGCGGCTTCTGGCCTTGACCAGGCAGCCGGCGAAATTCCTGGCTACTATCCAGGTGGGTATTACCCTGGCGGGTTTCCTGGGCAGCGCCTTCGCGGCGGACAACTTTTCGGAGAAGATCACCCTCTGGGCGGTGGCCTGGGGGGCGCCGATCCCCGCCGCCACTATCGACGTGATTTCCGTGGTGATCATCACCATTATCCTCTCGTTCTTCACCCTGGTGCTGGGGGAACTGGTCCCCAAACGGATCGCCATGAAAAAAGCCGATACCCTGGCCCTTGCCATGTCCGGCCTTATCCTTGCCATATCCAGGGCCTTTGCTCCGGTGGTTTGGCTTTTAACCCGGTCCACCAATGGGATTCTCCGGCTGCTGCGGATAAACCCGGAGACCGAAGATTCGGATATTACCGAGGAGGAGATCCGGCTGATGATCGATGCGGGCAGCGCCCGGGGGGCCATCAATGCCAGCGAGAAAGAGATTATCCACAATGTTTTTGAATTTGATGATATTAACGCCGCGGAGATCATGACTCACCGCCGTTATGTCACCTTTCTGGATCTGCGGGACAGTGATGAGGAATGGGAAAGGGCTGTCAAAAAAAACCGGCACAGTTTTTACCCTATCTGTGACGGGGACCCGGACCGGATTACCGGGATTCTCAGCGCCGGCGATTACTTCAGGCTTACCCAGCGGGACCGCCAAAACGTACTGATTCACGCGGTTCAGCCTCCCCAACTGGTACCCGCCACGGTCAAGGCGGATCACCTGTTCAGAAACATGAAAAAAAAGCGGAACCATTTTGCCCTGGTTATTGATGAATACGGGAGTATGCTGGGCATTGTTACGATGAACGATCTTTTGGAACTTTTGGTGGGTGATCTTGAGCGCGACGCCTCAGCGGTGGAGCGGCCCGCCATAGAAAGCCTGGGGGCCGGGACCTGGCGGATCAACGGGGCGGCCTCCCTGGACAGGGTTGCCCGGGAGACCGGCCGCAGCCTGCCGGTGGACCAGTACGACACCTTCGCCGGATACGTGTTCAGCGTCCTGGGCCGCGTTCCCCCGGACGGGGAACAGAGTGAAATTGAGGACTGCGGCCTTAATATTCGGATAATCCGCATTAAGGACCGCCGTCTGGAAGAAGCCCTGGTTACGCTGGCCGGTTAGTATCTTTACAGCTGTAGTTTTGCTTTTTAGCGGGGATTGTATTGCACGGCGAATCGTTCAATTTGGGGGCATTATTGGCGCTGGACCGTGCCGCATTATTCAATTCACAGCCTTCGGCGGCCCTGGCCGGCATGGATGCCGGCTGTGTAAACGTATACGTTTTTGCTTTGCAAAAACGTAAAGCTAAAAAATGGTATGGATGCCATTTTTTAGCAGCGCAAGGGATAGAGCGGAAATACCGGAAGCCCCGCAGGGGCTGAGGAATTGCAGCGATAGCCCGGTCCCCGCCTTCAGGCGGGGATGCGCCCATTAGTATCTTTAGCTTATTTCGCCTTTTCCAGGGCGTTTTCCACCGCCTCAAGAAACTGGTTGTAGGCGATGGTGGCGCCGCTTACGGCTTCCACATCTTTGATATTCCCGGTTTTAAGATAGCTGGCGGCGTATGTTTTCATGGCCGCCACCGCAAGCTGGGCCTTGTCGTAGAAATCCCGGTTGGAAATTTCTCCGTTCACCTTTCCGTAGTTTTCGTCCTTAATGGTCCCGTCTTTCTGCCGGGTAAGGAATTCGCAGGCGCTTATCTTTCCACCGGTGACGCCCAGGGTTACTTCCCCCCAGGCACCGGTATCGTCTTCGCCGCTGCGCCCCGTATAGGTTCCGTCTTTGTAGGCGGCCTTCCCGCAGCCCCCGGCCAGGAGAACCGCCAGGGCCAGGAATCCAAAAAAAGTTTTTTTCATAGTTTGTCCCCCGTTTTTTCATGCCCGCCGATTCTGGAATGTCAGGTTTTGAAATTGTCCCCGTTGTTTTTTACTATCCGTGAAATTCTGCCGTGTTCCAGCACCACTGTCCGCTCGGCGTCTTCGGCAACCTCCGGATCATGGGTAACAACAATAATGGTGCTGCCTTCGGCGTGGAGCTGCTTAAAAATATCAATGACGATTTTTTCATTTGCCTCATCGAGGTTCCCTGTTGGTTCATCCGCCAGGATCAGCATGGGGTAATTGATCAGGGCCCGGGCGATACACACCCGCTGCTGTTCACCGCCGGAAAGCTGGCTGGGCAGGTGCTTTGCCCTGGCGGCCAGGCCCACCCGTTCCAGCGCCGTCAGGGCTTCCTTTTCATCGGGCATGCTGTGATAATACTGGGCCACCATCACATTCTCCAGGGCGGTAAGGTAATTTACCAGGTGAAACTGCTGGAAGATAAGGCCGATCTTGTCCCGCCTGATGGTGGTAAGGTTCTTCGCGCTTTCTTTAGAAATATTAACGCCGTCCAGAATTACCGATCCCGTGGAAGGCTTATCCATGCAGCCGATAATATTCATCATCGTGGTTTTTCCCGAACCGGAAGGCCCCATGATGGCAAGCCATTCCCCCTGCCGGATGCCAAGGTCAATATTCTGCAGGGCCTTGAGGCTCCCGTAAATCTTGCTGATCCCCTGTAATTCCAGTAAATCCACATCCCGCTCCTTTTTAAGCTTTACGATTCATGCCCGGCAACTTGAACATTGGACTTGTTCAAGAACCCGGTTGGTTCTCTCACAAGTCTTCCAAAAAACGCGGATTTCTAACAAAATCCGCGTTTTTTGTTATTTTTAAGCGGTTGTTGTTCAAAAACTGAAGTTTTTGAACAACTCTATTGCTATTCTCCCCGCAGTACAATCGCCGGGTCCACATCGGTGGCGCTTCGCACAGGAATAATACAGGCAATGCCGGTGATCAGGATTGACGCGGCCACCGTAACCGGTGCCAGCAGGGGTTGAAAGGTGATGGACCGGTTGAACACGTTAAGCCCCACAGCCTGGGCAAAGACAAAACCAAAGACCGCCCCCAGGACGCCCCCCAGACCTCCCAGGAAGATCCCCTCCCCCAGGAACTCACCCACCAGGCTGCCGTTGGAGGCCCCCAAGGCTTTCCGCAGGCCGATCTCCCGGCGCCGCTCGGCGATCACCGCCATCATGGTGGTGGCTACGCAGATCATGATGAGGAGGAGTACCACAACGGTAACAAGGTAAATAAGGGCCTGGAGCTTGGTCAGCACCGATCCTTCGGAGTCGGTAACTTTTTTAACCAGCCGGGGGCTTACGCCGGGGACCAGGGCCGCTATACGGGCCGCCAGGGCTTCCAGAGTCTCCGATGAGGCGGAAACACTGCACTCCACCACATCAAGTTTCCCCTCCTCCCGCATCATGGCCTCGAAATCCGGAAGGGACATGAAGATAAACGCCTCCTCGGTCCCGCCGGTCTGGAGAATCCCCGACACGGTGAAATTCCGCTTAAAACCCTCCCCCTGGGCGTCGGTTCCGGTAACGGTAAAGGCGCTGCCCGGTAACAGGAGAATCGCGGCGGCCACCTCCTGGCCTATCAGGGCCTCCCCGGCGCTTTCCGGCCAACGGCCCGATACCAGCCAGTAGGGGCTTGTTTTCCGCGCCCCCGCCAGGTCCGTCCCCGCCGCCATGAAGGGCTGCTCGTTGATCTTCACGGTATGGTAGCGGTATGGGGCCACGCCGATGAGGCCGGCCTCCGGCAGGTATGACACCGCCTCCGCGGCCGCTTCCGTGTCGATCACCGCCTCGTTACCCGCGGGGACAAAGACCAGGTTGGCCCCGTAGGAACGGAATTCCAGGCCCATCTGTTTGGGAATGTCGTAATAAATGGTGATAAGCCCCGAAAGGATCGTCGCCCCCACAGCCACCGCCAGCAGGGCCACGATCATCCGGGAACGCCGGCGGAGCAGGGAACTTACTACCATTTTGACGTAGAATCGCTGTCTGTTCATGCGGCCCCCCGGCCAATCCGGTAGAGAGCTTCATATTGCGGCAGCGCAGGGAGGCAAAATTTTAACTTGAAAAAATTTACCCGCGGCTTAACGGCCATGGAGTACCTCCGCGGGCCGCAGGGAGAGGAGCAGCCTGATAGAGGGGATACTCCCCGCCATGGTAACCAGGAACACCAGTACCGCCACCAGGGGAATAACCAGGGGCTTAATGTCTATCGAGGAACTGAAAACCGATTGGCCGATGATCTGGGCGAATCCCAGACCGGCGAAGTACCCCCCCACCCCGCCGGCAATTCCGGTGATGAGGATTTCCGCCAGCACCAGCCGGGAGATAGGGCCGTCATGGGCCCCCACCGCCTTGAGGAGGCCGATTTCCCCGGCCCGCTCCATGACGCTGGCGGTTACCAGGTTGGAAATTCCCAGAGCTGAACCGGCAAGGCTTAGGATCGTAATGAGCAGCATCAAGAGCTGGGTTTTTTCCAGCACCACCCCTTCGGATTCGGCAACCTGGCGGATAGGTTTGGAAACGGCGTCGGTGATTACCTCGTCGATTTGGTAGCAGATGGCGCTTACATAGGCCGTACAGTACCAGGTTTCCCATTCCTTGATCGAAAGGCTGTTGGGGTCCTGGGCCGCCCGGCGGGAGAGTTCATTGTCCGGGGTAGTAAGGGCGCTTACCTCCACCCGGTTTACAAGCCCCGGACGGCCGGTAAGTTCCTGGGCCGCCTGGAGGGGCACGTACATTTCCTCGTCCTCATCCCCCCCGGCGTTGAAGATCCCCGCCACGGTAAATGTCCGCCGGCGGTCTCCCAGCCGGACTGTAACCGTATCCCCCAGGTTGACACGGTGGCGGGCCGCCAGGGTTTCCCCCAGCATGGCGGCGTCCGTATCCTCCCTGCTCAGCCAGCGGCCCCGCAGGTCCCACCAGCTTTTCATGTTCCGCATCCCCGTATCCAGTTCTTCGCCGGTGGGCAGTTCCAAATGACGGTCAAACCAGGTTCCCACCAGTTTGAGTTCCGGCCCCCCGGAAGGGACAAGGGATTCAGATGTTTCCCCGGCGGGGAGAAGCTGGACCCGGGCGTTAAGGTAGGGGGTAAAGTCCACGATATTAAAGGCCCAGAAAATAGTTTTGATGTTACCCAGTTCCGCTTCATTCAAATATTTGTCCGACACCCCGGAACCTTCACTGACCCCGTAGAGATCATCCAACAGGGAGGCTCCCCGGGGCATGACGTTAATGTTCGCGCCGTAGGCTTTCAGTTCCTGGTTTACCTTGTCCCCCACATCAAGCATGACGTTCAGCATGGCGGTGGCCAGGGAAGAGCCCAGGGCAATCGTAAAGGCGACCATGAGCATCTTCTTCCACTGCCTGAACAGGGCGCCCCGGATCATTCTCCAAAACATACATGCTCCTATTTATATTATAATGTGCGTACCTGCATTACGGACAAACTCTATTTAAACCGGTTCCGTTCTTTTTCCAGATTTTCCGTGTCGATAACCATGCTGCCGCTCCGCAGGGTATAGGCCAGGGGTACGGGATTACAGCCCCCCTTAAAGCCGATGGTGGAAATATTCATTACCACATCGCAGAGACGGCAGATAACCTCGTTTTTGCGCTCGTAGTAACCCGTGGGCCCGCATATATCGCAGGCGTCCAGTCCCACGCCGTAGGCAACATCGTTCTTTTTTATCACGATAAAACGCATCTCAATATCATCGGCGGCCATGTAATTGTAGCGGTGCAGATGGCCGTCCTCTATTTTTTCGATGGGGATGATAATTTCTTTTCCAATAATGGTCATAGGCTCGGCGGGGGTAAGGATCACCCCCCGTTCATTGTAACTTTTGATAACCGTAAGGGATAAGACCGCGACAATATAGGCGCCGGCCACCACGGCTCCCCAGCGCCATTCCGCCCGCCGGAGCGCCCGCAGTTTTCGCCGCTCCGCGGGGTTCCTGGCGGCGGGAAGGGGACCCAAGTTGGCAAGGCACAAGAGCAGGGGAATACAGAAACTTAAACCCATGATGATATACAAAAAGACGCTGTTGTGGTTGATGATCCATACCATCATCCTGAACACCGGCCGGGGGACAGCGATGATCCGCCGGGCCAGCAGGAACTGGACAATTACGGAAAGCTGGTGTACCAGATTCACAAGCAGCGCGGCGCTAAGAACAATTTTAGTCCGGGAAAGGGGCAGGGCCTTCGCGGTTTCAAAGAGTCCCAGGCCGCTTAGAACCACGGCCAGAATCCCCGCGAGGAATCCGATCAATTTGTAAAGGAAATCGGTGTTGAACATGTTTTGCCCCGGCAGAAGAAATTCCGGGGGGTAAAGAAATATGGTGGGCAGGGCATAGAACAAAAGGACCCCGGTAAGGACCGGCGTTACCCAGGAAAGCAGTTTTTCCCGCAGACTCCCCTTCTTTTGAAAAGTCCAGAGGAGGATAATAAAAAAAAGAGCCCCCGGAATTGCCAGAGACAGGATGGCGGTGTTAAGGTACTCCCGGTTGATCAGCCGGGTACTGCGCCGCAGTACCGCAACGATCAGGGCGGCGGCGCTTCCCGCAGCGGCCCATATCAAAAACCGCTTTTTTTCTTTCCCTTCGGCGTCAGCGTTTTTCCAGATCAGGGCGGCCAGTAAAGCAGATAAGATGGCGGCGCTTAAAAGATTCTGAACAACCTGTATAAGGTATTTTAGCATGTTCCCCTGTGTTGTGAAGGAATCAGATCACGAAAAAGAAGTATACGTATATAGGGGGTAGAAAAACTACCCCCTAAACCTAAACCTGTTACCAAACCCGGGGAACGAAGTCGAAATCCCATTCCGCCACCAGGGGCTGACCCCAGAAGCGGCCGGGGACTCCCGTATCCTGATCCACATGGAGCAGGTAGCCCTGGGATTCCGGATTCTGGATAATGAAGCGGACCTTGTAGGTGCCCGCGCCGTTCAGCTTCAGGTTGGTCCCGTAGTGGGGACCGTCGCTGGCACTCATGGGCATAAAGGTTCCTTCGGTCTTCCAGCCGTCGTCCTTGGTGATCTCGTACCGTACCGTCAGGTAGGGAACAAAGTCCCCCACCCCGTAACCAAGCTCATTCCCCTCGGCGGCGGCGATGTCCGCCTCTATGTGCATATCCGACTGGGACGCGGGGAGGCTGGTCCCCGCGGGGAGCATATCCACAGGCTGGAAATATACTCCCGCCACGTTAATGGGGCCAAGTTCCCTGTCGTCCCCGATGGGGAATTCCTCAAAACCCGCCTCTTCGCCGGGGGCTACCGTACTGGCGGGGCGTCTTCCCTCTTTCTGTCCTCCGGCAAAAGCGAGACCGGTGCAGAAGGCGACTAAAAGAAGTACCATCAGTGTCCTGATTTTCATTGTACTTTCTCCTTATAAATTTTTTCCCAGGTCACAAGACCGGGTTAGATACCACAAACAAAGGGTCAGCGGTTTGCC
>JAIRNB010000336.1 GCA_031258265.1 Treponema sp.
GGCCCGCGCCAGGGCGGCCCGCTGGGCCATGCCGCCGGAAAGGCTGCGGGGGTAGGTTTTTTCCCTCCCTTCCAGGCCCACAAGCCGTAAAAGCCTGCCGATTTCCCCGGTAGTATCGCGGGTCTTGGGGGGAAAGGCCAGGCGCAGGTTTTCTTCCACCGTAAGCCAGGGTAAAAGCCGGGCGTCCTGGAACATAAAGCCAAAACGGGAACGGTTGGGATAGCGCAGGGGGCCGTTAAAATCGATCCGCCCAGTACCGGCGCTCTCAAGACCGGCCAGGAGCCGCAGGAAGGTGGTCTTTCCGCAGCCGCTGGGCCCCACGATAACGGTAAAACTTCCCCCCGGTATGGCCAGATCAAGATCGTGGACAGCCCGAATCTCCTTGCCGCCGTTCAGGAAAGTACGGCCCAGGCCCCGAATGGATAATTTGATAGATAATTTAGAGATGCCGCTTGTTTCAGCCATCGGCGCCCCAGTTTCTGTCCCGCAGCTCCGGGGAAACGGCCTTTGCCAGGGCGCGGAGCAGGGCATCAAAGATCAGTCCCAGGAAGCCTATTGTCAGGATGCCGGTAAAAACCTTGTCTACCCGCGCCATTTCCTGGGCGTCGGAGATCAGATAGCCGAGCCCGGCGGCGGAGGCGAAGAGTTCTGCCCCCAGAAGGGCCCGCCAGGCATAACCGAAACCCAGCCGGAGCCCGGTAACAATGTGGGGCATGGAGGCGGGGATTAACACCCTCCGCAAATGCCGGAAAAAGCCCAGTTCCAGGGAACGGGACAACTCCAGCCAGCGGCCGTCCATCGAATCGAAGCCCCCCAGGGCGTTAAGGAAAACCGGAAAGAATGTCGCCAGTACAATAACCGCGAGTTTTGAGGCTTCTCCAATTCCAAACCAGAGTATTAAAAGGGGGATCATCGCCAGCGGCGGCACGGCCCTAAGAAATTCCAGGATGCCGTGGAAAAGCTTTCGCAGTGGGGGGCTGTAGTGGAACAGGAGGGCCAGGGGCAGGGCCAGGGATACGGAAATGCCGTAGCCCGCGAATACCCGGTACAGGCTTACGCCGGTATGCCGTCCCAGTTCCCCGCTGCGGAGGAGGACAAGCCAGGCGGAGAACACCTTTGGCGGGGAGGGGACAAGGTATGCGTTGACAAGCTCCAGGGCGGAGAGAATCCACCACAGGGCAAGAATCGCCGCCGGCAGGGCGCACAGTTGCAGAACACCCCCCACACGCCGTAAAACACCGGTGGCGGAATTTTTCATCAGGAGGGCCGGGCCTTTGCGGCGACACTCCGAAAAGAGAAAAAGCCGTCATCCGGAAAGCGGAGGATGGCGGCGGAAAGCCGTTTTTTGTAGCTCAGGTACTCTTTTTGTTCTTCCACCGTGCCGCCGCCGTCTTGGTAAAGGCCCACGTTTTTCCGAAAAACATCGTCAAACAACGCCCCGGGGGGCCAATAACCCCGCCGCCGTTCCCCCACCTGAACCTCAAAGTACAGAGCCCCCGAAGCCGTCAGCGGCGCTTCCGGCGGCGGCGCTAACGGATCAACGGTAAAGCGTTCAGGATGCCGGGTTCTGATCCGGGTAACCAGCTCCACACATTCGGCAATGCCGGTTCCGGGAAACCCCGCGAGAAACTGAATATCCTCCCTGTCCGGCGGCAGTTCCGGGGACAGGTCCCTAAAGGCCCGTTCAAAGAGCCGGAACATCAGGGCGGACGCGATGATCTGGCCCGGCCCGCAGTAGGCGTACAGCGAAGCGGGGGAAAATTCGAGAATTTCACCGGCCTCCCGTATTGTGATTAGCCCCTCCGGCATGGTCCCTTACTTACCAAAGGCGGCGGGCAGAATAAAGTCCGCCGCGTTGATCCTCTGGGTAATCATATCCTGTTCAAAAAGAAAATTCACATCCGCTTCCAGGGCCGGTAAATCGCTCTGTTCCAGGACGGAGGCCATGCCGCTCCATTGGTAGAGCCTCATGCCGTCGGCCTCGGATATTTGCTGAATCCTTGAACCGATGGCCACCGCCTCCGCGGTGTTTGCCAGAATCCACGAATAAGCTTCCTTTTGCGTATCAAGGTAAACCTGTAAAAGTTCCGGGTATTTTTTAGCGAAATCGGGACGCACCGCGCTGAGGAGCAGGGGCGTAACATAGCCGTCCGCCGTAAAGAGGACCTTCATCCCCGCCTCCTGATCGCGGATGATCAGGGCCGCCGCCTGGAGGGCCCCGTCCACATTGCCGGAAAGCAGGGCGCTGCGGGCGTCCGGCAGGTCCATCTGGATAAAATTGACATCGTTTGCGCCCATCCCCTCGGAAACCAGGGCGGCGATAAGCATCTGGTGTAAAACCGTCCCCTTGGGACCGGCCACGGTTTTCCCCCGCAGTTCCCGCACCGTCCGCGGCCCCGAGGGCCCGGTCAGCAGGGCGAAGGTCTGTTTTGGCCGGCTTACCACGGCGGCGGCCTCCACCCGGTTCCCCGCCGCATTTGCCAGGATAAGGGACGTGGAGTTCACCACCGAGGCTATGTCCAGCGAACCGGCCGCCATCGCCTGGGTCTGCTGTGCGCCGGAGGTGATCGTGTGCCATTTCACCGTGACATTTTTTTCGGCAAAGGCCTTTTCCAAAAGTCCCCGCTCTTTCATCACCATAATTTGAAGGTTAAAGGGCGATTCCACAAAGGAAATGTTGACCTCCGCGGGATAACTTTCCCTTTGGGGCCTGCCAAAGGCAAGGGCGGAAACGGCAAGCCCCA
>JAIRNB010000040.1 GCA_031258265.1 Treponema sp.
ACTTCTTCATAGTTAAAAATCCAGTTTTTACCTTTTACAAACCAACAAACAAATTCGGTGGAATGGGTAAATGTCCTTTTTGTAATATTCGGCATTGCGTTTGTTTTATACCACGTTAAGATATTATTGAGTTTGAACCCTGCCTTTTTCCCCTCAACAAGTAACTCGCCGATATTATGTTGAGTGCAAGAAATATAAAGGCTTCCATTAGGCAACAAAACTTTATGACAAGCCTTCAACCAGTCCGCGGTAAAAGTTACATAATCTTCATAACTGAACGTGTCCCAATCTTCATTCATTTTGTAATATGCGCCGCCGGTTTTATTGTTTGCCAAATCAAGAGGTTTACCGGAAAGATTATAGGGTGGGTCGGCAAATATAAGATTTATAGAATTTTCTTGTATTTGTGTTCCGAGTATCTGAACACAATCGCCCTGTAAAATTTGATTAAGTGGTAATTTATGTGGCAATTGACTTTCCCCACTTATTGATAATTGCCGGAATTGATGCTAACCAATCATCAGATTTTGATACGCCTTTTGTTACTGACACAATAGAATCAAATAATTCTTGTATCTTTGTATGGGATAGAAAAAAATTTTTTATTTGATTTTTTGCCTGTAACAAATAGTGCAATATTTCAATAAATTGCTGTATGGTTATGGGAATAATTTTTTGTTTTTGCCCTTCATATTCATATTTGACAGAAACCCAAAAGGTGTTTCCAGTATCACGGTGAATTTTGGGAGCGACAAAAAGACAATACGATTGTTTCTCATTATGCGCTGTTTCAAAATCTCTGAAATGCCGCATTACAGGTTGCCCTTCGTTAAACCATTGCGAACGGTTGCTTAATAGCGTTACTTCACAGATTGAATTGAAAGACTGATAAAAACATTCAATATCTGGTTTGTTTGCCGGGGCGGTAAATGTCGGCTGATTGTCATCTCCTACCGGATAATTTGGACGAATTCCGAGTGCATCGTCGAGAATATGCAAAGCAAGCGTAACGATTCTTTCCAGTTCAACCGGTTTTTTATCTGCCAGTTTGAAAATATTTTGTAAATTCTTTATGCACTGTTCAATATTTTCAACTAATTGTATCTCAGAATGAACGGCGGCATCGCCTAATGTCCGGCGATAGATGCGCAGGTTTTCGATTGTTTCTTTTAATATATCTATATTATCATTTTCACAAACAAACTGCGGACGTTTGGGGAGGCTGATTTTCTTATCCGTTAAAGACTTTTCAGTTGCTTCTATATCGGAAATTAATAATGTTATTACTTCCTGTAATTTTAATTTAGTTTCCCAAGGCAATTCCGGCTGCGTAACATCTCCTAAATAAGTTGTATATTCTTCTGATGAAGAAAATTCTTTTGCGGATGCGTTGTCAATTTCAAGGATTGAATCTATTTCTATTTTCCGGCGGGGTTCCAAGTCAATATAATAATCATTCCCCCGCAAATAGAAAAAGCGGGTAAGCCGAAAATATCGGATTACATTGTCCGCATAATCAATGGCGTTATGCCAAGACTCATAGTCTGAATAATGGGCGTAAAAATATTTTTCTGCAAACTTTTCTATCGTTTCAGTTGATTTTATCTTTTCATAATCACTGCGAAATTTTAATATCTTTTTCGCCATTTCTTCAATTTTTGTATAATTCGATAATGTCGTAAAAAATAAAGCGAATTCTGTTTTTGATACGCCTTTTCCTTTTATACTTTTTTCGGCGCACAATGCATTTACTTTTTTGATAAGATGAAACGTTGCGATAAGCGGCTTTACATTGTAGCCGTCTTCGGCACAATATTTATTTAGATCGGGATTGGGATACTGCCATTTCAAAAAACTGCGAAAGAAAATATCGCCTAAATCATAATTTTCTGATAAAAATGTTTCGCCGAATGTGGTTATTCTTATTTTCTTTTCAATGTCAATATACGCCAGCCCCATTTTTTCAAGCGGATTGAATGACTGCCGTCCGCGCATTTCCCCGCCGCCTTCATAATTTTTGGTATTTAGTATTTCTTCCGCTTGTTCATAAGTGAATGTATCGGAATGAAGCCAGTCTAGGTGTTCTTTGGTTAATGTTTTTTCAAATTCAGGAACATTTATTCCATAGGCATTTCGCTGTAGCAGTAAAATTTGGTATTTTTTCTGGGTTTCCTTATTCCAGACCTCGCCCTCCAGTTCTTTGAGGATTTTTAAGAAACTGCGGATGCGTTCAGGGTTTCTAACCGTTGTCGATACTGACCAAAGTCTCATACGTTTCAATTTCTCTTTTACAGCATTGGCTCTCAAAGAGCCGGTTTTCTCTCTTCAAGAGAAAAAATCGATTCTCAAAGCCCCGATTTCCTCTCTTGGAGAATCGGCTTCCAGTCTTTGAGAGGGAAGTTCCTCTCTCAAAGAGCCTAAATCGGGTCTCAGAGAGTTAAAATATTCTCTCAAAGAGCCAATTTTCACTCTCGAAGAGTCAAAATCGAGTCTTGCAAACTCGAATTCGGCTCTTTACGATACTTTTACCTCTTTCTTAATAGTTTCGGTTACGTTCTCCGTCTCAGTTTCTCCGGTCTTGCGCTTGCCGCCGGGAAAACGGGTTTTCAGTTCCTCGTAAACTGCCTTTGCGCCGGAGATGTCCTGTGCCGCCGCCATTTTAACGGACTTATAAAACACCAACGCCGCTTGGTAGGCTTCGCTTTCGGCGGTCATTTCCGTATCGCCGACGTTCTCGTCAAGCTGCCGGATGCTGTTGACCAGCGTCCAAAGCCCGTGCGCATCCTCAAAATCCGCGCCGAAAGCCGCCATATCAAGGTAGGGTGGGGCCAAATTCGGGTTTCGTTTGGCAAAATCGTATGGTTTTTCCACAAAACTTATGGTTTTCTCGCCCATTTTGGGTAGTTCGTGGCGTTCCGCCGGGGTCAGGGCTACTACATAAGGCGCTAAAAGGGCTTTAACCCCATCAATTTTGGTCTGAGCCTGCGTCAAAACATCCTGCGGTATGGCTTGGACGTGCTTATTGTCTTTCATAATATCTCCTTAACGGTAAATATTTTTCTATGTATTATGTACTAAAACGGGGATTTGCACAAGGGGAGGCTAAAAATCTATTTTACGTATTATTTTTTATACACGAAGCGGCGGCACGGATGCCACCGTGCCGAACCAGTTCAGGTTTTTTATTGCGTCCTTCTGGTCTCGCAATTCTTTCAAAGTCGCGGAAAGTTAGGGCATTCCAAATTTCGCCTAACATGTCTTTATCCGCAATCCCGCGATGCGGGATTGCGGATAACTCTAAAACCTTTTCAGAAGTTCCCGCGATCTGTGCGGAGCGTATGTTTGTTTTTCATTCGATTACCCGGATGGTGTTTTCCTTCCGGGGCGGCGGGGCCGAGGGTTTTTTTATATAGCCGATGGCGGCGGAAGAGCAGATCGTATGCTCCCGGGGAAGTCCCAGTCCAAAAAGAAAATCCCGGACCCCCTTGTCGTTCCGCAGCCAGTGGGGGGCGTTGATATAGCAGCTTCCCAGCCCCAGACTTTCGGCGGCAAGAAAAATATTCTCCAGGGCCAGGGAACAGTCGGCCATGGCGTTCTCGTAATTGGGACGGTTCGATGCGATGATAAGGACGGGGGCGTGGTTGTAAAAATTAAAGTCCTCCCGCCGGGCGCCTGCCTTGGCCCCCTGTTTGGCGGGGTAATCGTCATCGGGGGTCCAGACAAGGAAGCCCTGCCTAATCTTCTCGTTGAGTTCCCGCAGGGTATCCCCGCCGGTGATGGCGGTAAAAAGCCAACTTTGGCTGTTGCTGCCGCTGGGGGCCCAGATCGCCGCCTCCAGCAGAAGGTCCAGGTCCCGCCGGGGAACCGGCCGGTCCTCGAATGACCGGGTGGATCGCCGGGCGCGGATAATGTCCATGATGTCCCGGGGCATGGTTAAGCTCCTGTCTAAAAAGGCTTCCCCAAAGCTTCAGTTTTCAGGAAAGCTCCCTGATTTTAATGCTCTCTTTACAGAAATTATCCTGGTTTTATCGGAATTGGGCAATGGACAGCGGGGCAGTAATTTTCAGTTCTCTAAACCGGGAATCACCGACGCCGGAGTTTTCCGCGGGCCCGCCCGCCCGGACCAATAGGCAGCGGGGGAAAAAGAGCTGATAATAGGGTATGTCTAATTTTAATGATATATCCGCCCTGCTTGAAGCTTTTTGTCAAAAGGGTCCCCCCGGCTGCGGCTGCGCCCTGGCCAAAGATGGGAAGATTCTCTACGAATGTTACCATGGTCTTGCCAATGTGGAGGACCGGGTCCCCATGACGGAGGACACGGTTTTCCGTCTCTTTTCCATGACCAAGCTGATCGTATGCAGCGCGGCGCTTATACAATTTGAACGGGGCAGGTTCCTCCTGAATGAACCCCTGTACGAGTATTTTCCGGAATACCGCAGCCACAGGCTGGTAAAGATTCAGCCCAACGGCGGCATCGTGTTTGAGGAGGCAAAGAACCCCATGCTGATCAAACACGCCTTTAGCATGGCCGTCGGCCTGCCCCATTTCTTTGAGCAGTCCCCCAGCGCCGCCGCCATGAAAGAGGCCAGGGGAAAATTGGAGCCCGGAAAATTTACCCTGCGCCAGGAGATCGCCGCCATGGCGGAGGTCCCCATTGCCTTTGAACCGGGGACTCATTTCCTATACGGCTACGGCCACGATTTAGTGGCGGGTCTTGTGGAGCTTACATCGGGAAAATCCATCGGCGCTTTTCTGAAGGATGAAATTTTTGACCCCCTGGAGATGAACAGCACCGGTTACCGGTTCCGGGGGAACCTGAAAGAACGGATGAGCCCGGTGTACCAGCGGAACAAAGACGGATCGCTGGGCAGGAATCCCGCCAATTTTGACGCCGATTACCAGGGGGAGGCGGTTTACGAGGGCGGCGGAACGGGACTCTTTTCCACGGTCCGGGATTACCTTAGCTTTACCCAAATGCTGGCAAATGGCGGGGAGCATAAGGGCCGGCGCATCATCGGCAGAAAAACTATTGATCTGATGCGGCGGAACCAGCTTAACGAAGTTCAACTGCGGGACTTTGCCAACAGCTACAACGCCGGTTACGGATACGGTCTGGGAGTCAGGACCATGATGGACCCGGCGGCGGGGAACAGCAACAGTTCTATTGGGGAATTCGGCTGGACCGGCGCCGCGGGGACCTGGACCTCCATCGATCCTTCGGAGGGATTCTCGGCGGTATACATGCACCAGACCATGCCCAACATGGAGGAGTACCACCACCTGCGTTTCCGCGCCGCCGTATACGGCAGTTTAAGGTAAGGCTTCCCCGGCAAATAATTCAGAAGCCGCCGGGCGCTAATCCGCAAAAACAGCCTTTAGGTCGATCTGGCAGCCCGGCAGAACACTGACCGGCGTCATGTCGCCGGAGTCGTAGCTAAAAACCCGGTAAGTGTCCCCGTCCAGAATATACACCTGGAGGATCTTTTCATTCGGATTGACAATCCAGTATTCCCGGACCCCCGCTTCACGGTACTTGTTAAACTTGTAGAGAAAGTCATGTTTGACGCTGGCGGGGGAAAGAATCTCCACCACCAGATCCGGCGCCCCACGGCAGCCCTGATCGTCCAGTTTGGCGGGATCGCAGACCACAGTAATGTCGGGTTCAAAAAAGGTATCGTCGCTGTTGTCTTCCCGGGGGAAAAGCCGGACCCCGAAGGGCGCCGGGTAGACCTCGCAGGCCGTCCCCTTGGAAAAGGCATGCAACTGGGCGGCTAATTCCATCAGAATCTTCTGGTGCATACGGTTTGGGGGGGCCATTAGGGCAGCCTCCCCGTCAAACAACTCATACCGCTCTCCCCCGTCCCAGGTAAGGACATCGGCGTAGGTGTAATGTTGAGCTTCTTTTTCCTGAACTAAGGGCATAATTATCGGTCCTCATGTTTAGTATGGCGGCAAAACGGAACCCTGTAAAGCCGGCAGCCGGATTTGGGACTTTACAGTTTCAAAATCCGCTCGGCGTTTTTGTGGAGGATCAGCTCCCGTTCCCCGCCGTCCAGGTCCAGGGTGTAAAAATCTTCCAGGCAGCGGCGGGGGTCCCACATGGGGTAATCGGTGCCGAAGAGAAAACGTTCCGCCCCGTAGATATGAATTAGCTCCGCCGCCCGCTTTTTGCCCAGGTAGGGGATGGAACTGGAGACATCGAAGTAGCAAAAGCGGTCTTTGAAGTATTCCAGGGCCAGGTCGAAAAGGGACCAGCCGCCGAAGTGGGCGGCCACGGCGCTAAGCCGGGGGAAGGCGTCCAGAACCCTGGCGAGGCGGGCGGGCTGGGAATATTCATAGCGGTAATCCCCGGTATGAAAGACGATGGGAAGTCTTCCCTCCGCCAGGGCGTAGATCTTCATCATCCTTTCATCGTCGATGTGGAATCGCTGCATGTCGGGGTGGAATTTAAGGCCCCGGAGCCCCAGGTCCATAAGCCGGCTGATTTCCCCCTGGGGGTCCTCAAAGTCCGGGTGCAGGGTGCCGAATCCGATAAGCTCCGGGTGTTCCGCCGTGGTCCGGGCGATAAAATCATTGATGCCGGTCACCTGGCCGGGGTTAGCGGCGGCGGAGAAGACCACAAAACGGTCGATACAGCGCCGTTCCACGCCGCCAGGCGCCGCCCCTGCCGGAAGGGGGGCGTTGCGGGGGCCCTCCCCCGCAGAGGGGGAAGCGAAGGACCGGAGGGCCGGAGCGGGGGGGAGGCTTCCCCCTCCTTCCTGAATTCCAAACTCCAGGAGTTCCTTTACCGTACCGCCGCAGCCCATGGGGATACTGTAAAAGGCGCAGATATTACTTACCGCCCGGGCGGCGATTTTTTCCGGGTAGATGTGGGCATGGAAGTCAATGATCATGGGGGCATTATACCGTATAATCGCATCATGGTAGCAACCGCGGTTGACAGGGTACTCCTGGAGCATGCCGGAGACCCCAGGGCTCTTTTTGTTTTTCCCACGGAGATTGCGCTGAACCGCTGGGCGGAACGGACGCTGCGGCTCCGGGGGGGCGGTTCCCTGGCGATGGACCGGTTTACCGCCTGGGACCGTTTTAAGCGGGATTCTATCCGGTCCCGGATACAGGACAGGAGGGCGATTCCGCCGGCGCTGCGGAAGATCTTCGCGGGCCGTCTTTTGGAGGAGAACGCCAGGGCGCTGCGGGAGGGGGGAGAGGGGATTTTTAATTTTCTTATTCCCCCCCGCTATGCCGCAGAGGGTTTGTCCTTTGGGCCCTGGCTTTCCCGGACTCTGCCCCAGTTGGGGGGCTGGTTCAGGAGGGCGGCGGGGAAGGAGGCTTCGGAGATCCGGGGGGAGGATTCCCCGGGCTTTGACGAGGGGGAAGACCGGGACCTTTTTTCCCTGACCCTGCACTATGGGGAATTCCTGAAAAAACACGGGCTTTTTGAACCTGCCTGGGAGAAGCCCCCCTTTGACGACCAGGGCAGGGAATGTTTTATTTTTTTCCCCGAGGCCCTGAGCGATTTTTCCGAATACGAGGCCCTGCTGGAGGGGGCCCCCCATGTAAGGATACTGTCTCTTGCCGGATGGGGGGAGCTGAAACCCTGCCGGGGATTCTTCTACACCAACGCCCGCAGCGAGATTACCGAGGCGGCCCTTTACATCAGAAATCTGGTGGAAAAAGAGGGGGTTCCCTGGGAGAATATCGTGGTGAGTGTTCCCGAAGGGGAAAACTACGAACCCTACGCGGCGCGGGAATTTGCCAACCGGGGTATCCCCGTGGTGCGGCGGGCGGGGAAGGCCCTGAGCGCCTATCCTGCGGGGCGGCTTTTTACCGGCATACAGGATTGCTGCGCCCAGGGTTTTTCCTTTGGGCCGCTTTCCAACCTGCTCCTTAACTCCCAGCTTCCCTGGAAGGACAGGGAAACTATTGACCAGCTTATAGATTTTGGTATTCGGAACAACTGTATCTGTTCCTGGACGGAGGGGGGCCGGGAGGAGGATGTATGGCTGGACGCCTTTAGGTCCCTGGCGGGGAGCCGGGAACAGCGGGCCGCGGGCTACTACCGGGAACTCAAGGCCGCCATGGAAAAGATCGCCGCTTCCCGGCGTTTTAGAGAAATTCTCTGGGCCTACTTTGCCTTTAGGGACCGCTTCCTCGATATTGCCCGCTGTTCGCCGGAGGCGGACGCTGTGCTTTCCCGCTGTATCTCCGAGCTTTTAGCCTTGACGGAACTTGAGGATTCTTTTCCCGGTCTTCCGGCGGCGGAACCCTACGCCTTCTTTGTTGAACACCTGGGGGAAACCAGCTATCTGCCCCAGGAGCGGCTTGAGGGGGTCTCTATCCTTCCCTACCGCACGGCGGCCTGCGTCCCCTTCGACTGCCACATTGTCCTGGGGTCCAGCCAGGATAACCTTTCCATGGTTTTCTCCCGCCTGGATTTCCTGTCCAGGACAAAAAAGGAAAAGCTGTCCCTGGAAGATATTGACGCTTCGGATGCTTTTATCCGGCTGCACCGCCTTAATTCGACGGGGCCGGCGGCGTTTTTCTGTTCCGCCCAGGGTTTCGCGGGTTTCTCTGTTCCCCACCAGGGTCTTAATATTGACGGGGAGCCGAGGCTCCGCTGGGCCGGGGCGGAGGCCCCCTTCTTTAGTCCAGATCTTTTTGAAACGGAGGAACGGGCCCTGGGGGGGGACGGAAAGGCCCCCCTGGAACTGTACCAGGTTCAGGACCGGGGATTCCGGGCCTGGATGGAAAGGAGGGCCCCCCCGGAGGGCCCCCGGCGGACCGGGGCGGATCTCTCCGGCCCCTATATCGCGGAACTTCTCAGGAAAAAAACGGAAGAACAGGTCTCCGTCTCCGCCAGCGCCCTGGAACCGTACTATTACTGTTCCGTCCGCTGGCTTTACGAAAGGCTTCTGAGGCTGGAGAGCCGGCGCATGGAGACCGCCCTGATGGCGGAAAATGTGACGGGGAGTCTGTACCATGCCGTACTGGATAAATTTTTCAAGGCCCTGGGGGGAACGATCCTGCGCTTTCCTTCGCCGGAGGAAACCGCCGGGGGCAGGGGAACGGCGGAACTTTCCTCCGATTATTCACGGTTCCTGGCCTCCGCCGTCCGGGAGGTTTTTGAGGGCCTCCCCCTCTTAAGCGGCGAGCGGGTCCCTTTAAGCGCCCTGACATCCCGTTTCCTCCGGGCCCAGGAAAAGACAGTGCAGAGGCAGTTGGAACTGCTCCTGGGGACCCTGCTGCTTTACTTTGAGGGCTGCCGGGTTGAGGGGAGTGAACTTAACCGCCGGCTGGAAAAAGAGGATTACTGTCTTACGGGGAAAATAGATCTGCTGCTCCGTGATGAGCGGGGGGAAACGGAAAGCCCCGGAGGGGTTATCGTGGACTTTAAGTTAAGCCGCCTCCCCAAACGGAAACCCTGCACCGGGGAAGGGGGCCTGGAAAATTTCCAGCTTCCCATGTACATCACCCTGGCGGAGGCCGCGGAGGGGGAAGACGCAGGCAAAGAATCCGGGGGGGAAGAATCCTCACGGGGAGAATCCGTGGGGACCGCCCTTTTCTTCAGCATCCTGAAGACCGAGACGGCGGTGATCTTTGGCCGTATCCGGGATAAGTATACCGGGAAGCGGAAACCGGCAAGGCAGGCGATCCTCCGGGGGGGGGAAGACGGCCGTTTCGAGGCCGTCATGGAAGAATTCCGGGCCAAGGTCCGGTCCTATGCCGGAGATATGAGGGAGGGGAAGCTTGCGCCCCCCAATGCCGGGGAGGAACGCTGCGGCCCCTGCGCCTACCGGCGGGTTTGCAGGACCCTCTACACCGTCGCCGGGGACCGGAGCTGGATTCCCGGGGAAGCAAAAAAACCGGAGGGCCGGGGAGCGGAAGACGCCCGCCTAGACGCCCCCTTGGACGCCCGCCGGGATGTTCCCCTGGACGCCCGCGGGAATGTGCCGGGAAAAAGTCCGGCCCGGGAGCTTAACGCGAAATGAAACCCATACTGAACCCGGAACAGAGACGGGCCGTCGATTGCGACAGGAACGCTGTGGCCGCCGCCGGGGCGGGGTCGGGAAAGACATCGGTCCTGGCAAGCCGCTACGTCAGGCTGGTTAAGGACGGGGCCCTGCGGGTAGATCAGATCCTTACCCTTACCTTTACCCGCAAGGCGGCGGCGGAAATGTACCGCCGGATCTACGGGGCCCTGAGGGCCGAAGTCCAATCCCCCGGAGGGGGGGGAGATTCCCCGGTCATGCAGGACAGGGCGGCAGCCCCTGCCGGCGGCCAGGACCCTGCGGCCGCCGCCCTGGAGAATTTTTTCCACGCCCGGATTCAGACCCTGGATTCCTACTGCGCCTACATCGTAAGGCAGGCGGCCTCCCGCTACGGCATCCGCCCGGATTTCCGCATAGACAACGAGGGGGCCCGGGAACTGGCAGAGCGGGAGAGTCTTCCCTTCCTCATTTCCCGCCGGCATCACCCGGCCCTGGAGCGGCTCTACCGGGGGAAGCGGCCCGTGGATATTGCCCGCGGCCTTTTCGCGGCCTCCGCCTTTTCCTACGGTTACATTGACGAACCGGCGGCCTATATCCGGGGACTCATCTCCCAGTTTGCCGCCATCCGTACAGAATGGGAAAAAATAACAGAAATACTGCTGCCCCTGGCGGATGAACTGGTTTCCCTGGCCGCCGCCGGGGAGGGGGACGATTTCTTAGTACAACTACGTTCCCCGGCGGAAGCTTACGCAAAAATCCGGGAGACCCTTATAAGCGGGGAAGAACTGGAGTCCTACTTTGAGGAGCTCCTGACCCTGCGGGAAACTCCGGGGGAAAGCGCCGATGCCGCGGAGATTCATCCCCTGCGGGGGCGCTGCCTCCGGTGGCTAAAAACAATCAGCGATCTTGCCTACGTCAACGCCGCCAGGGGCAAACGGAATTCCCGGGCAAAGGAAATTTCCAAAGAACTAAGGGGGCTGTTCCGGGTCTTTTCGTCGATTCTGGTTTACATCCTCCAGGGGGGAATAATCCTCTCCGTCATGGTCCTGCTGGAGGAATTTCAGAAGCTCTACGTGGAAAAGAAACGGACTCAGGGAATCCTCAGCTTTACCGATGTGGCCCGCCTGGCCCGGACCATTATGCGGGATCAGGGGGATATACGGAACAACGAGAAGGCCGCTTTTAAGGCCGTCATGATCGATGAATTTCAGGACAACAATTCCCTGCAGAAGGAACTCCTCTTTTTATTGGCGGAAAAACAGAATTACTGTGCCGAAGGCATACCTGCCGCCGCCGGCCTGGAAGAAACAAAACTTTTTTTTGTGGGGGACGAGAAACAGTCTATCTACCGTTTCCGGGGGGCGGATGTTTCGGTTTTCCGGGAATTGAAGAACGAGCTTTCGGCGGAGAAATTAAGCATGGGAACAAATTACCGGTCCTCCCCCCAGCTTATCGCCTGTTTCAACGCCCTCTTTGGGGGCAGCATCTACGATCCCTCCGGGGCTTCCCCCCTCTTTCAATACGCCTCTATTTTTCCGCCCTCCCGGATCCCCCCCTATGAGGCGGAGTACAGCCCCCTGGCCGCGGGGATAGACGAGGAGGGGCAGGCGAAGCTCTACATCCTGGATTCTAAAGACGGGGGGGAAGATGATGATAATGAAGAGGAGGAGGGAGAAAATTTTGCGGCCGCCGAAAATGAGGCGGCCTTCGTCGCCGCCAGGATCAGGGAACTGCTGGATGAAAAAGACGAAGCGGGGCGGAAACGCCGCAGCCCCGGCGATATTGCCATTCTCCTTAGGACCCACAGGCCCCAGGGACTCTTTGAAAAACATCTGCGGCTCCTGGACATTCCCTACACCGGGGAGGGGCTGAGCGGTTTTTTTGCCGACGGCCCGGTAAACGACATGGCCGCCTTCATCAGGCTTATCGCCTACCCCCTGGATACGGAGGCCTACGCCATAAGCCTCCGTTCCCCCTTTGCGGGGCTTTCCCTCCGGGGCCTGGCCCTTTGTATCGACGCCTTCAACAATCCGGAATTCTCCGGACAGCCCTTTTCCCCCCCCGTTTCCCTGGACGATGAAGACCGGCGGGCCTATGAGAGGGGGGGAGAACTTTACCGGCGGGTCAGGGATACGGCGGCGGAGCTTTCCATCGGCCAACTGCTAAGCAGGCTTTGGTACGAGGAGGGCTACCGTTACGAAACGATCTGGAATTCCCGGGTCGCTTCCCACCGGGAACTTTTCGATTATCTCTACGCCCAGGCGCTAAAGGCCGATGAGGAGGGCCTAAGCCTGGCGGCCTTCAGCGACAGGCTGGAGGCCCTGCGGGAACGGGAAGAACCGCTGGAGGATACGGAGATTCCCCTGGAACGGCCCGGCGCCGTAAGGCTTCTCACCATTCATAAGAGTAAAGGCCTGGAATTTGAGGTGGTCTTCGTCGTCTGCTGCGGCAGCCGGGCCAGGGGCCGGCGGAATGACCGGGAGCTATACTATTCCGCCTCCGGCCGGGGGCTGTCCTTTAACCCGCCCATGCCCCCTGAATGTGCCCGGCTGGAGAACCTTGGACGGAATTTCTTCTACGAGGAAGACCGGCTGGAAGAGCGGCGGAAGGAGACCGCCGAACTCCGGCGGCTCCTCTATGTGGCTATGACCCGGGCCCGGCGGGCTTTGTACCTGAGCGGCGCTTTCCCCCTGGAGGCCAAGGGGGGGGAGATTCTTCCCGCCCTGGGGGAAGCCCTGGAAAAAAAGAAAAAGGACCGCGCGAAAAAAAACGAAGAACAGGGATTCCAGCCCCTGGAGAACGACAGTATCCTTGACAACGGCACTTTCTTCGGCCTCCTCCTCCCCGCCATTCTGGAAAGCAGGCCCTGGCTGGGGGAAGGGGGGGAAAAAGAGGAGGGGAAACGGCCTCTTTACCTTGAAGGGGGACTGCCGCCCTACCTTGGGCTGGAACTGATCCCCCCCCTGGGTCCAGAGGGGCCGGAAAAGCGGGAGGAACGGGGTTACGCCAACAGCCCCTCCGGCCTTGCCCGTTTCTTCCAGGACAAACTTCCCCTTTACACCGGGGGGCCTGTCATTGACACCCCGGTTTTGCATGGGAACCGCCTCAGCCCCAGCGCCGCGGGGGAACTCCTGGGCCCCGCCGGGGATGCGGTGGAACAGGGCCCCCCATTCCTCCATGACCCCGCCCTGTCCGGCCAGGGGGCCGCGGACATCTTTGCCGCCGTCGATCCCATCCTTTCCCGGAGCGGCGCCTTTGCCGAATTCGGAAGCCTGGCCCATCTCTGCGTGGAAGCGGGGCTTACCGGAAAGGAGGAACATTTCCCCCCCGGTCTGGCCGCACGGCTGCGCCCCGGCGAGGCGGAAACCCTGCTGGCGGCGGGGAAGGACCTGGCCGGGCGTTTCCTCTCCTCCCCCCTGGGAATCCAGGCCGGCGAAGCGGCCTGTCATTGGAGCGAGTACCCCTTCCGCAGCCTCTGGGAAGTTCCCGGAGAAAGCGGCCCCCCCCAGCCGGGAGAATCCGGCGGCATTTTTATCAGCGGAGTCATCGATCTCCTTTACGAGTGGGAAGACGGGCTGCGGGTGGTGGATTTTAAAACCGACAGCGAAGAAAGGCCCGAAGAACACCTGGCCCAGATGTCCATTTACCGGCGGGCGGCCCAGGAACTCCGGGGGAAAAACTGCCGGGTCTGGCTCTACTACCTCCGCAGCGGCAGGGCGGTGGAGATCAGGCGCTTTGAGCCGCTGAAAAAAAAGGCTTTGTAAGAAGCTCCTCTGTTTTTTTTGGGCGCATTTTTTGCTGCCGCAAAAAACCGGGCTATCGCTGCAATTCCTCAGCCCGCCTGCGGCGGGCTTCCGGTATTTCCGCTCTATCCCTTGCGCTGCTAAAAAATGGCATCCATGCCATTTTTTAGCTTTACGTTT
>JAIRNB010000066.1 GCA_031258265.1 Treponema sp.
AGGATGAGGGGAACCGGTGGCGCTATATCCGTTCAGCGCAGGTGTCTTCGGGCTGGCTGCTCTTTGCCTGGCATCAGGGCCGGGGGATGTACAGGCTGGGGGCGGTGGATCTTTCCGGCGTTTCCGGGGAGACGCTTCCCGGGGATCTGGAGGCGGTCTTTACGGAGCGGGACTTTTCCGGGGGCGTTTCCCGGCCCGTGGCCGCGGGGGACGCCATTTTCTACCGGGGGACCTTTTCCCGGTTCGACGCATTGCTGCGCTACCCCGAAGGCCCCGCGGCCCTGTCCGGAACCCGGGTTCCCCTGGCGCTCAAGCCCTGGCCGGCGGAGGATGCGGCCCGCGCCCTGCCGGGGTTCCGCGACGGCATGGCGGGGCTCCGGGCCGGCGTTCAGCCCCCGGTCTTGGACACAAAACCCTACAGGGGCATCTCCTACATGAACCCCTTCAAGTTCTGGCTCCCCATGCCGCTGATCCGCCAGACCGGAACCGGTATGGGCCTGTCGGTTGACGGGGGCGGGATACTGTCCCTGATGATCGATCCCACGGACACCAATGTGCTTATGCTGATGGTTAATTTTGACGCCCGGTCCCCCATGGCAGCGGGAAGCGTCCAGTGGCTCAACTACGCGCTGGGCTTTCCCCTCCAGTTTTTGGTTTCCGACGATTTGGATAAGACCGGGGATCGGGACCGGAGGCTTACCACGGCGTCCCTGGACGGAACCTTCAGCTTTGACCTGGGGAATGTCCGCCTTGACCTCATCCCCAAACTGAACGCAGTCCTTTCCGCCGAAGAAAACGGGGTCGATTCCAGCCCCTATGCCTGGAACTACGATGAGCCGCGCTACACCGCCAGCCTCGGCCTGGGCCTTTCCAGCCTGATGCGGCCCTCCTGGACCCTCTTCGGCCAGGGCCTGTCCCTCTACGGCTACGCGCGGTTCCCGCTGAACCCGGACGGGCCCTACCGCTTCCCCTCCCTGCCCCGGTTTGAGGGCGTTTTTTCCGCGGCCGCCGAGCCCTATCTGCCCCTGCGGCTGCAAGTCTACGGCGCCTGGGACGAAAAGGGCATGGACCTCCACGGACTGTCCGGCTATTACCAGGACGCCGCGTTCAGCTCCGCTGCGCTGTTTGAGTATCCCCGGCAGGGCCACATCAGCCTGCAATGGCTTCTGGGGGGCGAAGCGGAGTTGAAACTCTTTTCCCTTGATATTCAAAACAACCTTTCCCACTTTTACTATCGCCGGCTCTACAGCACCCTGTCCTGGCGCGGCGCGTTGTACGACGATCAAGGCATACGGGACGAGGAGGGGGCCGGCGCGGAGGGCGCGTATCTGGGAGCCTCTCCCCGGGGATCCTACCGGCTTGCTCAGTCCCTGATGCTCCGGCTGGGGATGGCGATCACCACCGTGATAGTTCCCCTGGCGCCCCTCACCATTACTCCCTACGGCTGGGGGGCCTGGAAATTTCCGAACATCTATGACGATAAGGGGAACAACGATTTTACCCTGGGAATAGGCCTTTCCGTTTCCTTCTGAGCCTGTTACAAACCCCCAAGACTGTGGAAGCATGGGAAAATGGCAGAAACAAACCGGAGGGAGCTTCCCGCCGACTGCTTGAAATTGTCCGGGATGATCCCGATTTTCTGCGGAGGTTTCAGATCGAGGGTTAGATGGCAGATTCCGGCAAACCTATTTTTCGGCAAAAAGTGGCAACATGTACTTCTTGTAACCTGGGGAATAAGCCCTTCCGTTTCTCTGTGAGGAAACCGCTAACGCGGCGTCAGAAAGGCGGGGGGCACAGCGCCCCGCTCAAGGCGGATTTTCCCTGCGGATAAAGGCATTGAAATATATAAAATAGTATGATATACTACAGAAATGAACAATAGAACTTATTTAGACAATTGCAGTTTTAATCGACCCTATGATGATCAAACCATACTAAGAAACTACCTTGAGGCGGAAGCTAAAACATATATACAATTACAGATTATCAATAAAAATCTTGAGCTTGCATGGTCATATATGATGGATTATGAGATTTATTTTAATCCCTTTGAAAATAGAAAAATTCAAATACAGAAATGGAAAAACATCGCAGGAGTTAATATACAATATTCTGAAAATAATGTAATATTAGCAAAACATATACAAAAGCAAAAACTTAAAATCAACAACCTCGCCCTGAAGGGCGGGGTATTAAACCCCTCAGCACGAATAAAAGACTCAATCCACATAGCTTGTGCCATTGAAGCGGAATGTAAATATTATGTGACAACCGATGATAAATTGTTGAATAAAATTATTGATAATATTATTATAGGGACCCAATAACATTTATCAAACAACCGGAGGAATAAAGATGAAAACAGACACGTTAATAAAGAATGAAGGCATGGAAATATTGTCAAAACATTTAGGCATGGTAGAGGCCGAGCGTTTTATAATGTTAATTCAAAGAGAACCATTTGATTACACTAAATGGCAGGAAAATTTGTTTGAAGATATGACTATTGAGGAATTGGCAAAAAAAGCTGATGAGTATGTAAAAAATAATAATTGAGGCTGCTCCAAGACTCCAGTTTTGGAGCAGCCTCAATTCACGAAAGTGAATTGGAGCGCCCTTGCCACAGGCCCGGGGAAAATCTTTTCCGGCGGGGGCGTTACGGGGGTGGAACCCCCGGAGAGGGGGTAGCGTAAGACCCGCTTGCGGGGCTGGAGCGAGGGGGAGACTTCCCCCCC
>JAIRNB010000073.1 GCA_031258265.1 Treponema sp.
GTATGGCGATTCCTTCCAACTTTCACTATAGTCTGAGTAGGCCGCCTGAGGGGGGCGGCAAGGCTGTTCTTCAAAGGAGAAAATTATGCTGGAAGCCCTAAAGAAGGATTCCGCCTGGAAAGGCCGCAAAGGTCCGGTGGTTCTGGTGATCATGGACGGCGTAGGATACGGAAAATATAAAGAGGGGGACGCGGTGGCGGACTCCAAGATGTTTAATCTGGAAAAAATTAAGGCGCTAAGCCCCCATACCCGGCTTAAGGCCCACGGCAAGGCGGTGGGTCTTCCTTCGGACGAGGATATGGGAAACAGCGAGGTGGGGCACAACGCCATGGGCTGCGGCCGGGTTTTTAGTCAGGGGGCGGCCCTGGTCTCCGCCTCCATCGCCGGCGGGGCCATGTTTGAAGGCCAAGCCTGGAAGGAAATAACCGGCGGCCTTACCGGTTCCGGGGGAACCGGTTCCCCCGGAACCTTGCATTTTATCGGCCTTTTTTCCGACGGCAATGTCCACAGCCACCTGGATCATCTAAAGGCCATGATCCTCCGGGCAAAAAAGGACGGGGTAAAGAGGGTCCGCCTCCATATACTGTTTGACGGCCGGGATGTGGGGGAAACGAGCGCCCTGGAGTATCTGGACCCCTTTGAGGCTTTCCTGAAAGAACAGAACGGCCCGGACTTTGACGCGCGGATCGCCTCCGGCGGGGGCCGTATGTGGATCACCATGGACCGCTACGGGGCGGACTGGGGCATGGTGGAACGGGGCTGGAAAACCCATGTCCTGGGGGAGGCCCGGCAATTCGCCAGCGCAAGGGAAGCGGTGGAAACTTACCGCCGGGAGATTCCGGGGATCATCGACCAGGACCTGAAGGAATTTGTGGTGGCCGAAAAGGGCGCGGACGGCAAAGCCGCCCCCATCGGCGTCATCGAAGACGGCGAGTCGGTGGTGTACTTTAACTTCCGGGGGGACCGGGCCCTGGAGATCAGCGCCGCCTTTGAGGAAGACGGCTTCACCAAGTTTGACCGGGTCCGGAGGCCCAAAGTCTGCTATGCGGGGATGATGGAATACGACGGGGACCTCCATGTGCCCCGCCGCTACCTGGTAAGCCCCCCTTCCATTGACCGGACCATGGGAGAATATTTGGCGGCCACAGGGGTTCGCAGCCTGGCGATCTCCGAAACCCAAAAGTACGGCCATGTTACCTACTTTTTCAACGGCAACCGGACCGGCAAGTTCAACGACAAACTGGAAACCTATGTGGAGATCACAAGCGATCTTGTGCCCTTTGAACAGCGGCCCTGGATGAAGTGCGCGGAGATCACCGATAAGGTGATCGAAGCCATTAATTCGGGAAAGTACGATTTTATCCGCCTCAATTACCCCAATGGGGATATGGTAGGCCATACCGGGGTGTACCAGGCGGTGGTCTGCTCCATGGAGGCCATGGATATTCAGCTTGGACGGCTCCGCAAGGCGGTGGATAATGCCGGGGGGATCATGGTAATTACCGCGGACCACGGCAACAGTGACGATATGTACGAGCATGACAAAAAGACCGGCGCCGTATCCTTAAAAAAAGACGGCAGCCCCAAAGCCAAGACCAGCCACAGCCTGAATCCCGTGCCCTGTATCATCTACGATCCCGGCCTGCAGGGTGAGTACCCCGCCGCCGGCGGCGAAGGGTCCTTGAACGAAGGGCTGGGAATCAGTTCCATCGCCGCCACCTGTATCAGGCTCCTGGGTTATCTGCCCCCCGGGGATTACGACAGGGCGGTGATTAGGTGATCGGTATTAAATGAACGAAGGGAAAATTATCCTTCATGTATCGGAAAACGGCGATGATTCAAACGAAGGAAGCAGCGAAAAGCCCCTGTGGAGCGTGGCCGCCGCGCTGGATAAGGTACGGTGGAAATCCTACCGGGCGGCCACCTTTGTTATCCACGGGTCTGTTACGGAGGTCGCGGCCCACAACGCCATGATCGACATTACGGGGAGGGGTTTGCCGGTTATTTCCCTGCGGGGGGAAAGCCCCGAAAACCCCGGAAGACTCAACGCGGCGGGACTGAACAAGCGGGTTCTCTATATTTCCGACGGCAACACCCTTTACCTTGAGGATAACCTTACCCTCTGCGGCGGATTGGTCCACAATTCGGGCGGATCGGGAGTCACCCTGGAGAACGCCACCCTGATCATGCAGGGCGGCGAAATATCCGGCAACGATTCCGGCTTCGGCATGGGCGGGGGCGTATACGCGGGCAAGGGCAGCGAGTTTATCATGGAAGGCGGCCTTATCACGGGAAATACCACCATAATGCACGGCGGCGGCGTGTTCCCCGATGAGGGCGGGACATTTACGATGAACGGGGGGATCATTTCCGGTAACACCGCCTATTTATGCGGCGGCGGCGTGTTTGTGGGCCTGGGCTCGGAATTCGAAATGACCGGAGGATGTATCAAAGAAAACAAAACCGGAATAAAAGGCGCCATGCTGCTTGGCGGGGCGGCCCTTTCTCCCGGCCGGGGCGGGGGGGTCTTTATCAGCAAGGGCACCTGTTTCAGGATGAGGGGCGGAGAGATCGCCGGCAACCGCGCCATCGCTGTTCAGGAGAACGATTCCGGCGCCGGTTCCGGGGGCGGTGTTTTTGTGGAAAAGGGCGGCGTCTTTTATCTTGAGAAGGGAACCATAATCAAAAACGGAGTCATGAACTGGGGCGGCGGCGTGTATGTCGAAGGTTCTTTTATCTCTTTGCGAAGCTGCATCATCAGCAACAACATCTCCCGCCTGGGCGGGGGCGGCGTTCATATAAGCGGGGAACAGGCCAGCTTTACGATGAAAAACGGGTGTTTGTTGAACAACTACACCGCCGGTAACGGCGGTGGCATCAACATCATAGCCCAGGGTTCTTTTACCATGGAGGGGGGGCTCATTGCCGAAAACGAAGCCCATAAGCTGGGGAACGCCCTGGCCGTAGACGGGGCGGCGGTCATACAGGGAGGGGTCCTCCTTAGCGCCGGCGGCCGGAGCGGCGATGCCGGGGAGACAAGGGAAAGTTCCGCCGTTCCCCCGGATAAAGATGCCGCCGGTATTTTTATTGACGACACGGGAAAACTAACGCTGCGGGGCGGCGAAGTTGAGGGCAGGATAATCATGAAAAACAAAAATCAGTTTGAGGACCTGCGGGAAACAGGGCAAACGGCCCCCCGCGAAACCGGACAAGGGGAAATTTAAAAAAAATGCGGGAAGTCCCGCCGGCAGGACCTAACACCGGCAAGGGCTGCTAAGGCCCCAGGCCCCGCAGTTCTTCCTGACGCCGCAGAACCCGATCCAGGGGCAGGGGGGCGGAACGGGTGGGGGCGCAGGGCCTGCCTTCGGCATCCTGGATAGAGAGTCCCCCGTTGCCGATGGCCTGGGCGGCTTCCCGGATGGGGAAGATCCCCGTTTCCAAATATTCGGCGATCACCGGGGTGACGGAAGCCGCTCCCTGGGCTACCGCTTCGGCGTAGATCTCCGGGAAGGACCGGTAATCTTCCCCGCTGTTCCCCGCGGGGTAGTACCACGGTTCTTTTTTCAGATTAAGAAAATCAATATCCCCGTCAAGCTTTTCCGGGTACACCAGTTCCAGGGCGGCCCGGTCAATAGCCCCTCCCCCGCCCTCAAGGGATGTCCGAAGCGGGCTGGTAAGCCGGTAAAAACGGGCGCAGTCGGCAAAGGTGTTGTCTATCCGGGCCATGAGTTTTTCATCCCTGCCCGCCCTGCCGGGGTAAGCCAGGCTTAGGGCCTGGGCTAAAAGTTCTTTAAGCCCCGGAGGAGGCTCCCCGCAGATCCGCGACAGGACAGCCTCCTGATCCCAGGAGGCAGCCTCCATTCACCGTAAGTCCCGGAGCATCAGCACATCAATGATCCTTTCAAAAAAGGCGTGGTGATCAGATTTGTAAATAATATAGGGATGGGCCGCCCGGTCCAGGATGGCGTGGGTCATAAAGCCCAGGGCATAGGCCCCCAGGGCGTCGATTCCCCTCTCCCGCCGCCGTATATCCTCCCCATCCGGGGCCGGGCCGGGAAGCCCCATTTTAAGGAGCCCCGCGGTAAAAACCCCGGCCCCCCGGCGGTGCAGCAGGGTCCCGTATTCAAGGCCCACGGGACGCCTTCCCTGGCTGTGATAAAAAATATCCGGCCCCTGGCAGCCCAGGGCAAAGGCGGTCCGGCAGCTCCCGCGAATCTTCTCCAGGGCCTTATCCGCCGCCGGCCCAAAGCGGGGAACCAGGGATCGATACATGGCGCTGATTAGGTCTTCCCCAAAAAGGGTATGCAGAATCTGAGAGGGCATAATGTTCCCTGGCTGCCTGTTGCACTTATAGATTTTTTACCCAGGCGTCAAAGAGGCCCGGCGCCTGTTTTAAGCGCAAAGCGTAACAAACTCCTGGTTACAAAACTACCCGAAACACGGTTCCCCGGACAAGCTTGGTTCCCGCGCTGTTTTCCATGCCATTGTTTTCCATGCCGCCGTTTTCCACGCCGCCCCCTTCGCCGGCCCGGTTTTCGGCGCCGATCTTTCCGCCGTGGGCGCGGATAATGGCGGCGGCGATGGCAAGGCCGATTCCCGCCCCCCCGGTGCCGCGGCTGCGGGATTTATCGGAACGGTAAAGCCGTTCAAAAATATGGGGAAGATCAGCCTCCGGTATGCCTATGCCGGTATCGGCAATAGAAACCTCCCAGCGGGAAGCGGGGGGCGTTGCGGGGGGAGTCCCCCCCGCAGAGGGGGAAGCGGAAGACCAAACGGAGGCCGGGGAAGACGCGCCGAAGGCGTGGCCATAGCGGCCGGAGCGCGAGTCTGGAGCGGGGGGGAGGCTCCCCCCCCATTCTTCTACCGTGATAGTTATACTGCCATGGCCGGTATACTTTACCGCGTTGGAAAGAAGATTGATAAACACCTGTTTAAGCCGGTCGTAATCGGCATTAACAGGACTTTCCCTAAGCTTCAGCTTTATCTCAATTCCCTTTTCAGCGGCGGAGGTCCTGAACTGTTCCGCCGTGGTTTGCAGCAGCGCCGCAAGATCAAAATTAGTTTTGTTAAGCGTGATGGTTTCCCACTCAAGGCTGGTCAGGGTCTCCAGATCCCGCACTAAACCGGCGAGGCGCAGAATCTCTTCGTGGCAGCTCTCCAGCCGCTTTTTATCCGGCTTGTATACCCCGTCAATCATGGCCTCGATGTCTCCCTGCAGGCAGGCAAGGGGGGTCCGCAGTTCATGGGCTATGTCAGAGCTTAGCCGCCTTTGACGGCGTTCCGCCTCTTCCAGTTCCACCGCCAGTTCGTTGATAGACCGGGAAAGCTCCGCCAGTTCCCGGGTTCTGTAGCTGTCCGGTATTCTAATGACCGGCCGTTCCCGGTCCCCGCCATTCATCCCCCAGGGGGCGTGGACCTGGGCGATCTGCCGGGCGGCCTCCCCCGCTTTTTTCACCGGCCGGGCTATGGTCCGGGAAAGGATCATGGAAATACAAATACTAATGAGAGTCAGTATAATTCCCGCGATAAAAAGAAGCCTGTTCACAGAGCTTAAAAATTTTGTTTCCGTCTCGCTGTAAAAATAAGGGCCGTAGGTTTCTATGATCACCGTTCCCACGGTTCTCCCGGAAAAATTCACGGGGTACCGTTTCTTTTGCAGCGCGCCCCCCAGGCGGAACCGGTCTTCCATGCGGCCGGTGATGGTATTTATCACATCCATACACTGCCGCATATCGCAGGCCCGGGCGTCCCAGACTGGCTCGCCCCTCTCATCCTCCACACTTACAATATACCCCTCATGGACAAAGTTCATTCCCATGGCCTCTATGGAAAAGGCGTTAAAATCGCGGCTCAGGGGGTTGTACTGGTCCTCAATATCCCGGACGATTTCCCCGCTTTTAACGGCGATGTTTTCCCTGATAAGGGCGGCAAAAATAAGGCCGGTAAAAACATTTATCACCAGCGTTAATACCCCCAGGGCCAGGCTGATAAAAACGGTGTATGTAAGGGCCAGGCGGTTTTGAAGGCTGATGATCATGGAAACTCCCCCAGGCGGTACCCCATGCCGTACACAGTAATAATATACTTCGGCGTCCTGGGATCATCTTCGAGTTTTGCCCGGAGTTTTTTTATATGACTGTCCACGGAACGGTCAAAGCCCTCCCCTTCTATGGCATCCAAAATTTCTTCTCTGGTAAAGATCTTCGCCTGCCGGGACATGAGGAGGCTGAGAATCTGGTATTCATCCCGGGTCAGGGGGACAATCTCCCCCCTCCGGCGGACAATTCGTTTTTCGCTGTCCACCCTCAAATCGCCGCGGGAAAGAACAACACCGGCCTTTCCACCGGCGCCGCTTCTCCGCAGGGCCGCCCCCACCCGGGCCGCAAGCTGCCGGGGACTAAAGGGCTTACACACATAGTCGTCCGCCCCCATGTTAAGACCCCGGATTATACTTTCTTCGTCAACCTTCGCGGTGATCATAATAATAGGAATATCCGAAACCCGCCGGACTTTTTCGCAAAACTCCTCCCCGCAAAGATCGGGAAGCATCAAATCCAGGAGGATCAGGGAAACCGGGGTCTTCTCAAAAATCTCCATCCCCTCCCGGCCGTTCCCGGCGCAGATAACAGCATAGCCGTTTATTTCCAGGTAGGATCGCACCAGATCAAGGATCTTCGGCTCATCGTCCACCACTAAGACCCGCTGTTTAGCCCTCATGACCCCATCTTAGCATCGAAACCGCCGAAACGCTATTCCGCATGGACCCGCCGCAGCCAAAAAAACACATAGCAATTTTTATCTTCTTATTTTGGTTATTTTGGGCGCATCCCCTTTTTGCTTCGCAAAAAAGGGGACCGGGCTTTTCGGGGCTCCGCGGGTCCCTTACCCGCTCCGGCCTCCGCAGTCCCGCCTGCGGCGGGACTGCGGAGGCGCGCTTCGCGCCCCCTACAATCCCTTGCGCTGCCTAAAAATGGCATCCATGCCATTTTTAGGCTTTACGTTTTTGCTTTGCAAAAACGTAAACATCTATCACAGCCGGCATCCATGCCGGGAGGCTGTATATTAAACCAATGCGGCTTAACTTTAGCTAAGCTGCATACACAAATGTAGTTTTTTCAACAGTCTGCCAATATACCTACTTCGGTGGATTTTAAGCCGCCTTTCTGAACGGTCAAAATCCGGGAAAGGGCCAACTAACGGTATTGAGTCGGTGTCTGTCCATAACGCGGTTCCGTCAGCATTGTTCGTTTTTTCCTTCCGATGTCGGGGTTTTGTTGGAGTTTTATGGCTGATCGATCAAAACTAAGCTGTCAAAATTAAGCTTTACAATAAATACAAAGAACGATATTATAACACAGTAACTATCAAATGAAATTAATATCATGACGATAATGAAAATGTGGCTTTACTTTCCGGTGGAGACCCTAATGCCTGACGCCGCTGCGCCAGGCGGCATCGTGCGATCATTTCCCTGCCGTACAATCCTAAAAGGCTTAACACGCCCAAATCCACAAATTCGATTGTATCCGGAGTCTTTCCATAATGCGGACGCATTATGGAAAGGGCATATATGCCGCGATTTCCTTAAAAATCTAGGAGTTTGTTGCGCTTCGCGCTTAAAATGGTATAAATATTCACATCAGTGAATATTTATCATTTGGGCTAAAGCCCCACAGACTCCTAGACTCCATCCGCGGATAAATATTGACGGGCCAGGGGGTCCTCCGGTTCCAGTTCCAGGACGGTGCGAAAAAACCCGGCGGCCTCCTGTTTGTTTCCCGTTTTCAGAGCCAGGACCCCCAGGTTGGAGATAATTTTAATGTTTTCCACGTCCCGGCGCAGGGCGGTCTCCAACTGCCGCCGGGCCCCCGGATAGTCCCCCAGCTCCATCAGGCAGATGGCAAGCTCATTCCGGGTATCGGGGTTATCGCCCCCCAGTTCCAGAGCCTTTTCCAGGGAAGACCGGGCGTCGGCCCAGCGTTCCAGCCGCCGCAGGGCCCAGCCCAGGAGAAACCAGCCGTTCCAGACCCCCGGCCGCCTTTCCAGGAAAAGCCGAATCCGGTCCATCCCCTCCCGTTCCCGGCCCCGGCGGATATGCTCCCAGGCTTCCCGGAAATCCTCGTCTTCAAGGCCATGCGCTTCGATTTCCCGGACCAGGGACAGGGCGTTTTCCCTTTTTTCCGGGTCAATACCGGGGCCCCCATCCCCCTCATCCTCCAGGGAACCATAGGCCCTAAGGCAGATCAGAGCCCGGCTGTAATCCCTGCGGCCCAAGAAAAAATGTCCGGCGTTAAACAGAATGTCGGGGGGCGGGTTTTCCATGGCCAGGGCTTCGCTGTAGACCGCCTCGGCGGCCAGATATTCCCCCTCCGCCGCGGTTTCCTGCCCTGCCCGCTCCAGGGCCGCCGCCCTTTCCTCAAACACCATAGCCTGGTTAAGAAGAACCGATGGGGCGCCGGGACAGAGTCCCTTGAGGATCCCCAGTATCTCCAGGGCCAGGGTATAGTCCCCGTTCCGGGCCTTGAGAATCGCCGCCTCGGTAAGCTCATTTTGAATCCCCGGCCGCAGGGCCAACGCCAGACCACGATAGTAAGCGCGGCGCCGGGCTTCCTCCTCCGGGGAGGAAAAGGCGGGCAGAGTTTCCTCCCCCGAAAGGACCCTGAGCATCCCGGAGAGAATCATCTCCCGGTTAAGCTTATCCAGGCCGGTTTCCCCGGCGGGCAGTTCTACGGGAATGGGAATGGCGGGATCAAAGGCAAAAAACGGCGAATCTTCATGCTCCTCCCCCTGGGCAAGATCATCATCTTCTTCATCATCCCCTTCTTCATGGTGGTGATGATGGTGGACCTGGGACTGGATACGGTCCCGCAGGGCTTCGGAAAGCTGGATAAAAATAATGTTACCAGGGGAAGCGAAAAAGGGATCGCCCTTCGAATCCTGGCCGGCGGAAGGCATCAGGACTTACCGCCTGCCGCGGTTTTTAGCGCCGGCGCGGCGGCGGATTTTCCAGCGGGTTTTAGCGGAGCTGCGGCGGCGGAACTTTCAGCGGGGGCAGGCGCTTCAGCGGCCGTTTCCGGGGCGGCGGAATCGTCCCCCAGGTTTTTTACCGTAGCCCCTCCCCCGGCGTCGGGAGGATTCTCCATAGCGGGCTGCCCGGCCGCCGGCTCGGGGGAAAGCGCCGGCCCTTCCGCCGCCTTGGCAGAGGATTCCCCGTCCCAGCCGCGGACGGTGGCCAGGTATTCATTGATCCGCATCTTATAGCCCATGGAAACCTGCCCTTCGGTAAAGGCCAGATTTATAATCGCCATATCCTTGCGGTAGGCCACATTTTCCGCCTGGGTAAATTTCCCTTTAAGCAGAAAACTTTCCCGGGGATCGTCAAAATCTATCCGCAGGGAGGCTTCTTTCTCCAGCAAGAATTTCACCACCCCCTGGATTATAAGCCGGGCGCCCCCAAAGGAAATATCCCGCAGAATACAGCGCCGGGGTACACCCTGGATAAAGACAGCACATTCGCTGGAACGGATCTTCAGCTTTCGCAAAATTTCCGGGGTAATCAGAATCCGCTCCCCCTTACGGCGGGTAGAATTGACATTGGCGTCCAAGAGGCGGCCCATAATCTCGATAAGGTCATCCGGGGGCCGCTGGGTAAACTGAATCGTCAAAAGCCCGGCATCCTTAGCCTCCCCGTAGGGACTGTAACCCATCGACCGGGCGGCCACAAAAAAAGTTATCTGCGCCCCCTCCTGGAAGGGGTCCATAAAACAAAACCGCAGACTGACCATGTTGTTCGCCTGTTGCAGCTTGGGAATAAGGCCGGACTTAATATTGATCACCACCTTCGCCCCCTGAAACGAGGACGAATAAATAACACAGGGCCATACATCACTGACACATTTTAGGTATATCTGCTTGGATTGTAAGCCGGTAACCTGCGTGATCTCCTTGGAGTAAGTCACTTCAATACCGCGGAAACGCTCATACAGGGAGGCAATCTTTTGACTCGTTAATATACCCATTTTTCTTTTATCATAAGGAGTTAAGAATCAAAGATCAATGAAATTAGGAGGGGGGGCCAGGGCATCGGCATTTACCCTCCGGCGCCTTGTCATGGGTATCCATACGCCGATTCTGGACCAATGCTTTCTTCCGCGCAAGGGATTGAAACGGAAATACCGGAGGCTTTACCGCAGGTAAAGCTGAGGAATTGGAGTGGAAAGCCCGGTTTTTGCGGGCACGCAAAAATGCGCCCGAATTAGACTTGTTCAAGAACCCGGTTGGGCTGCCAAACGAAACTTGGCTTACAGGTCTCCCAAAAAAACGCTGTAATGTTAAACCCCGAAACTCCGGGAGGATGTCCCCGGACGATGCCCTGGGGGTAAAGTTTTTAGAAGCCCAGTTCCCTAAAAAGCTGTTCTTTGATCCCGGCGGTCATTTTAAGATCGTTGTTGGTGTAGAGGGGGGCGATGGCCGCCTCGAATTCCTTTAGGTTAACTTCGGTAATGATCATCCCCTTGGTTTTAAAGCTGTCGTAGTATCCCTGTTCCTCATGGGCGATGATGGCGGAATATCTGGCCGCCATGTTGTAGACGGTCTTTACAAAGAGTTCCCGGTCCGCCTGGGGCATACTGTCCAGCAGGGCCTTCCCGCAGACAAAGCTGCTTTGAAGCATGTAGTGTTTGGTGAGGGCCAGGTATTTGGTTACCTCGTAGAGCCGGTAGCCGTCCGCGGTGGCGGCCTGAATCTCGCAGCCGTCCAGGGTTCTGGCCTGTACGCCGGCGTAGATGTCCGTGGCGTTGATCGTGGTTTGGGTATAGCCCAGGTACTTCGCCAGGGCCTGGCCGATGGCGTTTCCAAAGCCCCGGATGCGGAGGCCCGAAAGACCCGCCAAATTGTTTACCGGGGTGGTGGTGTAGAAACTGCGGAAGCCGTTGAACATATTGGCGATCAGGACAATGCCCTGGGCTTCCAGGGCCGCCTGCCATTTTTTGTACAGGGCGCTCTGGGGCAGTTTTTCCAGGAGCTTATAGTCGGTGAGGATATAGGGGGCCATGAGGATGTTGAGGTCCGGGATGTTGAACTGGCTGGCAAGCCGTCCGGGGTCCGACGGAACCACCAGGTTTACCCCCAGCCGGGCCTGGGTGACGAGGTTGTCCGTGTCCCCGGGCAGGGCGCCGGCCACGTAGACTTTTACATCAAAGCGGCCGGTGGCGTTTAGCTGGCTGGCCGTATCCGTCATCATCCGGCTCTGCCCGGTGGCGGCCCCTTCGGTTCCCGCAAAGGTAACGGTAATTTTCCCGCCCGGAGAAACGCCGCCCCCGGATTCCCCCTGGCCGCCGGCAAAGGCGACCGCCGCTATACAAAGCGGCAGGGCAAGAACAAAAAGGGTTTTTAATGATTTCATAAATAGCCTCTCTCCTCTGTTAATTGCTTCTATGCTGCCACGCTGCCACCGAGTCCGGGGCCCCGCCGTATTCGGCTTCGGGTTCGGCGGCCAGGTCTTCCGGTATCCGCGAATCCTGGGCCAGGGCCTGGGCGGCCAAACCGGCGCTGCGGGCGCCTCGCGCGGGGGAACGTTTCCGCCCCGCCGCCAGCCGCGCCTTCGCATCGGTGGAATCCTCCAGGGCCAGTTGGGCGGCGGCCCGCACCGCCCGGGCGGAGGCTTCGCCGATGCCGCAGCGTTCAGCTATTTCCCGGGGCGGCGCGGCGGCTATGTTGGCAATGCTCTGGTAGCTTTTCATGATCCGCGCCGCCCGCTTGGGACCTATGCCCTCCACCGATTCCAGGGCGGGGAACAGAAGGTCCCCGGAGCGGAGCCGCTGATTCAGCCCTGTGGCAAAGCGGTGGGTTTCGTCCCGGACAAACTGAAGGACTTTGAGGGCCTCCGAATCCCTGGAGAGCCTTACCGGTTCCCTGGCTCCGGGGGGCCAGAGTTCCTCATCCCGCTTGGCAAGGCCCACAACATCGCTGTCCATGCCCAATCCGTCCAGTACCCCCTTGGCGGCGTTCACCTGGCCGATGCCTCCGTCGATAAGCACCAGGTCCGGCAGTTCACCGCCCTCCCGGACAAGCCGGGAATAACGGCGGAAGACCGCTTCCCGCATGGCGGCGAAGTCGTCCACGATCCCCACCACGCTGCGGAGCTTGAAGTACCGGTAGTTTTTTTTGTCGGGGATTCCCCCCTTGAACGAAATGAGGGAGGCCACCGGATGCTTGCCGTCCAGTTGGGCAATGTCGAAGCCTTCAATCCGTTCGGGCCGGCGGCGCAGAGACAAAACCCGCGCCAGTTCATCCAGGGCCGGTCCCGCCCCCCGTTCCTTGAGCCGTTTTCGCAGGTCCTCCTGGGCGTTCTGCCGGGCCAGGGCCAGAACGGCGGTATGCCGCTTTTCCACGGGGACTTCAATATTGACCTCGTAATGAAATTGTTCCCGGAACCACTGCCGGAGGGCTGGGGAGACAAGCTCCCCTGGGGAGACGAGTCCTGGGGAGACGGGTCCTGGGGAAGACTCCCCCTCTTCCTGCGGCCTTTTTGTATTTTCCCCCTCCGGCATTTCCGGCTGTACATAGATAAACGCCGGCGGGGGCCGGCCGGGATCGTAGTAGGACGCCATAAAGGTTTCCAGGGATTCTCCCCCCTCCGCGGCGGAACGGGTACGGTAGAGTTCCCGACCGGTCATCTTGCCCCCCCGCATGGAAAAAACGGTAAAGGTACTCAGCACCCCTTCGCCGGCCCAGGCGATGTAGTCCCGGCCTTCGGGATCAAAATCCACCACCGAATTCCCCATGGAAAGGTCTTCGATAGCCCGGATGGCGTTTCGCAGTTGGGCGGCCTCCTCGAATTTCAAGGCCGCCGCCGCCTTTCGCATATCTTTACCCAGATCCTCGATTAAATCCCGGCAGGCGCCGCTGCCTTCCGCGCTGCCCGCCAAAAGCTTCTCCACCCGGCTTACCTGCAGGCCGTACTCCGGGGCGCCGATCTTACCGCAGCAGGGGGCCTTACAGCGGCCAATGTGAAAGTACATGCAGGGGTTGTCCCGCTTCCTCAGAGTCCGGCATTTTCGCAGGGGGAAAAGCTTTTCCACCAGTTCCAGCATGGTATCCACGCTTTCAATCTGGGGGAACGGGCCATAGTAACGGCTCCCGTCCTCCACGATATGGCGGGTCCTGAAGATTCGGGGGAATTCCTCATGGGTGATCCGCACCACGGGGTAGGTTTTACCGTCCTTCAGGTTGATGTTGTACTTGGGAAAATGCTGTTTTATCAGGGTGTTTTCCAGGAGCAGGGCTTCGTACTCGCTGGCTACGATGATAGTTTCAATGGACCGGACATGGCGGATAAGGGTGGCGGTCTTTATGTCCTTTTCTCCGGCAAAGTAAGATCCCAGCCGGTTTCGTAAAATCCGGGCCTTTCCCACATAGATAATAGCCCCCTCTCCGTCCCGCATGATGTAAACCCCCGGTTCCAGGGGGGCGTCGCGGGCCTGGGCTTTGAGGCGATCAAGGCTGAACGGAAGCTCCGCGGTCCCTGTCAGGACGCCGGAGGGGGGAAACCCGTCATTTTTGGTACTCATTTATGCCGATATAAAACTATGAAACCTGCCATCCACACCCTACTAGTCTATATCCTTTTTATCTGTTCCGGTAGCCTCGTAACGCTGGAAGCTCTGGACGAGCGGAGTATCACCATAGGGGGTGAACAGCGGTGGCAGGCGGCGGAACACCGTTCCGGGGTTACGGAGCTTGGATCGCTGCGGCCCTGGCCGGTCCTGGCCCTGTCCAGCGGAACCGAATCCCCGGCCCCCCTAAACCGGGGCTTACCCTATGATCCGCCGGGGAACGCCGAAGCCCCGGATCTGATCCTCACTTTTGACGAAGAATCCCCGGACTTATTCGGCAGCCGGGGGGGCCGGTATTCAATTATCGCCCCCGGGGCGGCGGGGACCCTTCTCTCCTCCGCCGGGCCCGAATGGGCCCGCCACGGGGAAGGGGCGGCATTCTTTTCCACCGCCGCCGGGCCAGGGCCGCTGGGGAAGACGATACCCCCGGCGGCGGAATCTTCGCGGGACGAGGAACGGGCGGGCCCCCTGGTCATTATCCCCCGCAGCCCGGAGGCCCTGTTTGCCGCCGGCCGCAGGGTCCGGGATTTCAGCCTGGAATTTTGGCTGTACCCGCTGAACGTGGGAAACGGGGAGCAGATTCTCAGTTGGAGTTCATCCCGGTCCGGGATTCAGGGGGCCTATTACTTCCAGCATATCCGCTGTTCAGTGCAAAAAAACCGGCTTGCCTGGGATTTTGGCGGCTTTTTCACAAGCCCCGGCGGGGAAGAAACCCTCAACGCCGTCCTGAACGGTTCAAGTACCGTGGTCCCCAAATTGTGGAGTCACCATTTGATTCGTTTTGACGCGGATTCGGGCCTTCTGGAATACCTGGTAAACGGTTCGGTCGAATCCATCGTTTATTTAACGGATACCGGGGCGGAGGGAGGAGAGGTATACAGCCCCCTGATCGGCGAAGGAGGGGAATTTGTCCTGGGAAAGGGCTACACCGGACTCCTGGACGAATTCCGTATCCACCGCCGTTATGCCGGGAGGCCGGGGAGGGAATTCGGCCTTGAGGGAACCATTCAAAAGTACCCCCCCGCCGGAGGCCGGGTAGAGACCAGGGCCTTTGATCTGGGCGCGGCTTCCGGCGCGGTCTTACGGCTGGAGGCCCTGGGGGGCCGGATCAGGCTGGGGGGAAATTCAAAGATCAACGATTATGCCGGACAGGGCCCCCTTTCCTTTGCCGATAATTCGGCGATCCAGTTTTTCATCCGGGCGGGGGATAATCCTTACCGCTGGACCGAATCGGACTGGCAGGTGGTGGAGGCGGGGACCGAATTGAACCCGGTCTTGCGGGGCCGTTATGTACAGATCGCGGCGAATCTCTACCCCGGCGCCGCCGGGGAAACCAGCCCTTATCTGGAGGAACTGCGGATCGTCTACCGGCCCAACGAGATTCCCCGGCCCCCCTCCCGGCTCAGCGTCCTGGTCCGGGACGGCGGAGTGGAACTAAGCTGGCGGAATCCTACCGGAGACAGGCCCGACGGCTACCTGGTATATTACGGAACCGCCCGGGGAGAGTATTTTGGGACCGGCGTTCTGCAGGGCCCTTCACCTATCAACGCGGGAAAACGCACTGTCCTCCGCCTTGAGGGGCTGGATAATGGGATTCTCTATTACATCGCCGTAGCTTCCTACAGAATCATTCCCGGTTCAGGAAAGGCGGATGAACTTTTGATAGGAGAATTCTCGCAGGAGGTGACGGTACGGCCGCTTTTGGCTTATAATATACCCCAAAATGAATAAGGATCTTCAATACAAAATTGACGGGTACATACAAAACATGCCTAGTCTCCCTACTTCGGTAAAAAAAGTATTGGAAGTCTGCAATAATCCCCAGGCAAGCCCCTGGGATTTGAACTATATCATTTCCCTGGACCCGGTTTTAACAGGAAGAGTCCTTAAACTTATAAATTCCGCTTATTACAGCCTGTCCCAGCAGGTTACCACGCTGGTGCGGGCAATTATCATGCTGGGGCTTAATACCGTAAAGAATTTGGCCCTTTCCACCGCCGTACTGGCCAGTATGCGGAAAAGGGGCGGCGGCGACGGAATCAACATGGAAGCCTTTTGGCGGCACTCCCTCGGAGTCGGCGTCATGTCTAAACTCCTGGCCAAGACCCGGGGGATCGACACAAAGCGGCTGGAAGAATATTTTACCGCCGGACTCCTCCATGACATTGGTAAAATACCCCTTAATATGGTAATTGCGGAATCCTATGCCACCATAATCCAGGCCGCGAAAAAGAAGAGGCTGTCCCTTTACCGGGCGGAAAACCAATTCCTGGGGATCAGCCACTGCGGCAGCGGGGAACAAATCGTCAACGAATGGAAACTCCAAGGCGCTATCGGGGACGTTATTGTAAATCACCATACCTGTGCAGAATATTCCGGTCCCCACAGGGATCTTCTTTACAATGTGGCCCTGGCAAACTATGCTATTCAGCAGTGGAATATTGGATTTGCCGGGGATTCCCTCCCGGAAATCGATCCCGCGACCTGGAACGTTCTCAATGTAAAGCCCGGCATTAGCCAGCGCTTAATGAACACAGTCGCCGAGGAAATCGAAAAAGCTGAGATTTTTTTGAGGCTTTAACCTGGGGTTTTGGGAACTCAGCTTGGGCCGGCAGGAGTGGGGGCATGTTTTATACCCGTTTTTGGGGTGTTCGGGGTTCAATTCCCACCCCCGGACCGGCAACAGTCGTCTATGGCGGTAATACCGCCTGTCTGGAAATTCGCGCCGGTAAACGGCTTCTTATCGTGGATTTAGGTACCGGCGTCAAACCCCTGGGCGATTGGCTCTTGGCCAACGAGTTAAAAGAACACCCCGTGGAAGCGGATATTTTTATTACCCATACCCATTGGGATCACATCATGGGTTTCCCCATGTTTGGCCCGGTTTTTGTCCCCGGCACCAAACTTAAAATGTGGGGCTCCGTTTCCTATGACGGGGACAGTCTGGAAAAAATTATCGGAGTCCAGCTTTCTTACCGGTACTGGCCCGTCCGCCTGGATGAACTTTCCGCCCACATCGAATATGAGGAAATCAAACAGGGATCAATGGATCTCGGCGGCGGCCTCCGTCTTTTAACCAAATATATGAACCATCCCATTTTATGCCTGGGTTACCGTTTTGAGTACGAAGGCAAGTCCATCGTCACCGCCTTTGACACCGAACCGTTTTATAATATTTTCCCCACAAACAAGGATGATCCCGCCTACAACGAAGAAGCCGCCCGGGAAGGGGAGCAGGTCGCCGAATCGGAGAATCAGCAGATCCTGGACTTCATACGGGGGGCGGACATACTCATCTACGATTCCCATTATACCGAGGAAGAATACAAAAGCCATATAGGCTGGGGGCACAGCTCCTACCAAACCGCCATCGACAACGCCCTTAAAACAGGGGTAAAAAAGCTGATCTGTTTCCACCATGAACCCCGGCGTACCGATGAAGAACTGGCGGCCCTGGAAGCCGAATTCCGCCAACGCTACGCCTCTGAACCGCTGGAGATCATAATAGCCCGGGAGGGCATGACCGTCGAAGCCTAAGCCCGTATTGTTTTTTTGGGCGCATCCCCGGCTTCACCGGGGACCGGGCTATCGCTGCAATTCCTCAGCCCGCCTGTGGCGGGCTTCCGGTATTTCCGCTCTATCCCTTGCGC
>JAIRNB010000114.1 GCA_031258265.1 Treponema sp.
ATTCAGCTTTTCATCGTTTTCGCTATATTCCTTTTCATGATCATCTTTGGCTGCGCCTGGGCGGCTTCCAATGTGGAACAGTATATGCTGCGGAGCGCGGAAGAGATGCTGAATGTCTCTGAGGAGCGAATCCACGCAAGGCTGCGGGAATCCGAAATGGCTCTGATAAGCCTGGGCGTTGCCCTGATAGAAAAACAGATCAACCAGGGGGAAAAGCTGGACATCGGCGAGGTGCAGAAGTTCCTAAGTTCCGTCAACGAAACCTTTACTGATACCGATATCCATGCCGTGGGCTATCAAAACGTATTCTGGTACAAGCCCGGTGACGGGGAGGGACTCTTTATCAGCGGCTACCCGTGGAATCCGCCCGGTGACTTCCGGGTGGAAGAGCTTCCCTGGTACCCCCTGGCCGAGGCCAGTCCCGGCCAGGTCGTTGTCAGCACCCCTTACCAGAGCATCCGTTCCAACGGCCAGGTCATTGCCATTGCCGTCAAACTCCAGCGGGACGGCGGGGGAAACTACGGATTTTTGGGCCTTACCATAAGCCTGAGGGACATTGCCAGATCTACGGCGTTCTTTCGAGCGGAAGCGGGGGAATACGGTTTTCTGATTGGCCCCCTTTCCAGCACGGATAAACGCCTGTGTTTCCTGTCCTATCCGGACTCCCAATATGAAAATATTCCCCTGGAAATTTTGGGCTCCCAGTATGCGGAACTGGAACGGCGTTTAAGGCAGGGAACGGAAACCATAAGCAGCATAAGATTACGGACCATGCAGGATACCGATGTTGTGGCCTTCTGCCAGAAAACTTTTGCCGGCTGGTACGCCGGCCTCGCCTTCCCCAAAAACGAGTATTTCCATGACGTATACACCATGTCTATCATATATTCGATCACCAGTTTAAGCATGATGCTGATCCTCTGCTACTTCCTCCTGCGCCTGTCCCTGGACAAGATCCGTTCCGACGAGGAAAACCGGGCTAAATCGTCGTTCCTGGCCCAGGTAAGCCACGAAATTCGCACCCCCCTTAACTCTATTTTGGGAATGTCGGAAATAATACTGCGAAAAAATATTAGTTCCGATGTTTACGAAGATGTATCTATTATCCGGCAGGCGGGAAACATACTGCTTTCTATCATCAACAATATCCTTGACTTTGCAAAAATTGAGATCAGAAAAATCTCGATAGAGGCAAACCCTTATAATATGGCGTCGATGATAAACGATGTTATTAACATCGCCCGCCTGCGCCTGCTGGACAGTCCGGTAAATCTTTTTGTGGACCTGGACAGCAGTATTCCGGCGGAACTTATCGGGGATGAGGTAAAGATACGGCAGATTCTGATCAACCTGATAAACAATGCGATAAAGTACACCAAACTGGGCTACATAAAACTTATCATCAAAAAAGAAGCGGCTCCCCCTTCCCCCTTCGGCGACAGTCAGATACAGCTCGTCTTTGACGTTGAAGATACGGGAATCGGCATAAAACAGGCGGATATGGAACATCTGTTCAAGGAATTTACCCGCCTGGATATGGAACATAACCACGATATTGAGGGTACGGGTCTGGGGCTTACCATTGCCAACGCCTTTTGCAGGGCCATGGGGGGCGGCATTACCGTAAAAAGCGCCTACGGCAAGGGTTCAACCTTTACCGTTACGGTTATTCAGGTCTACAACAATTCCAAACCCATTGCCCAACTGGAGGACCCCGGAAAACGGGTGCTTATCTACGAAGACAGGCCGGCCTTTTTGCAGTCCCTGTTGATCGCCTTTAACAGCCTTAACGTTCAGCCCCGCTGCACATGGGACCTTGCCACGTTTTTGCAGGATCTTCGAACGAAAGATTACGATTACGCCTTTATCCCCGCCCGTTACGCGGCGGACTGTACCGCCTGCCTGGAAGAGTCCGGGTCTGCGGTAAAATTAACGGTAATGCTGAATACTGATGATATGTCCAGTTCCTTTAATACGGGGAATGTGCATCTGCCGATCTATTCTTCCATTATTGCCAATATCCTTAACGGGGTGGAAACCGAAAAACAGATGTTCCGGGCCAACAGGGTAAGCTTTACCGCTCCGGACGCCAGAATCTTAGTGGTAGATGATCTTCCCACAAACCTGCGGGTGGCGGAAGAATTGATGAAACCCTATGGCATGAAGATCGATACCTGCCTTTCCGGCCCGGAAGCTTTAAGCTTGGTAAAACGGAATTACTATGATATTGTATTCATGGACCACATGATGCCGGAAATGGATGGACTTGCGACAACAGAACTTATCCGCAAACAGACCGAATTCCTGGAGGGGCATACCTATTTCCGGGATCTGCCTATTGTCATGCTCACCGCCAACGCCATAGCGGGACAGCGGGAGCTGTTCCTGAAAAACGGAATCAACGACTTCCTGGCAAAACCCATCAATCTGGGGAAACTGGACAGTATCCTTATGAACTGGATACCCAGGGAAAAGCAGCAAAAGGTTTCGTCGTCCCGAGCCGAAAACCGGCCGGAACAGGCCGAAGCCAATGCCCTCCCCGCGCCGCCCTTGACAATACCCGGCGTAGACAGTCAAATGGGGCTGCAGAATGCCGGCGGGTCTATTGATTCATATAAAACCATTCTTTTGTATTTTGCCACGGACCTGCGGGAACGGATGCCGCAGATCCGGGAAACCGTGGAAAAAGGGGATTGGACTTCCTATACCACCATGGTCCACGCGATTAAGGGGGCTTCCCGCAGCATCGGCGCCATAGAATTGGGGGATATGGCGGCGGAACTGGAAGGGGCGGGCAGAGAAAAGAACACCGCCCTTATCGCGGAAAAGAACGGCGCCCTGCTGGAAAAACTGCGGGGTCTTTTGGGAAGTATTGATTCCGCCCTGGGAAAGCCGGGGGCGGAAAAGGACGGGGGAACAAACCGGAAGGATGAAGACCCATTCCCTCCGGATGTTTCAAAGTCCAAACTGGAGGATTTAAAAGAGGCTCTGCGCGGCATGGATACGGAAAAGATAAACGCGATTCTTTCCCAGATCAATACGGAAAACCGGAAACCCGGGGTAAAAGATTTTATTTCCCATATTGAACAGTTTATCCTGCTTTTTGAATATGAAAAGGCAATCGTGACAATCGACCAGGCCCTTACCCCCCCCCCCCCCCCCCCCCCGAAAAATTTGACCGGGGCGGAGAGGGAATAGATTCTTTGGGAGAGATTCATGATTAAGGTCATTGTTGCCAGCACCATAGAGGTATCGGATCTGGATTTTGCCGTTAGTGAAATTACCGGCCACATTAAAAAAGAAGGACCGCTGCTCGGCAATACCGTAGGATTACTTTTTTGTAATTTTGAATTTATTCAGTCGGGGCTGGTAAAAAAACTCGGCGGCTGTCTGCCCTTTGACATTGTTGGATGTACCAGCCAGACATTTGCCGTTCAGAACGCCGGGGAAGATTTTATGCTTACCCTTATGGTATTAACCAGCGATGATGTTGAATTCTCCGCCGGTCTTTCCGGGCCCCTGCATCAGGGGGATGAGGCTTCCCTGGAAACCCTGTACCGGGACCTTATGGCCAGGGGGAAAGACCCGTCCCTGGATACCGGCCTTATACTGGCCTTTCCCCCCCGCCTGTCCGCCATACCGGGGAACAAAGTAGTGGATATTCTGGACCGGGTTTCCGGCGGAGTCCCAATCTTCGGTTCTGTCGCCCTTGATATTACCACTGTCCAGCGATCTCCCATGACGATCTTCAATGGGGATCACTACCCTGACCTGCTTGTCATGGTTTTGCTGCGGGGGAATGTGCAGCCCCGTTTCTTCAGCCATTCCCTGCCCGGAGAAACCCACCTGAACAGGAAATTCACCATTACCAAGGCTGAAGGAAACAGGATCATTTCGATAGAAGGCAAACCCGCGGTAAAATACATGGAAGAAATGGGGCTTATTAACCGGACGACAATGGATGTATTCTACGCCTTTCCCCTTGTGGTGGACTATGACAATGGGGAATCGTCCAGGGCCTTTGTCATCAGCCAGGTTGACGCGGATGATAATTCGCTCATCTCCGAACAGGACATTCCCCAGGGCGGAACCGCCAATATTGGCGCCATCAACGGGGATCTGGTAATGGCAAGCACCTGCGGCCTTATCGATCAGGTAAAAAAGACCGCAGGGAGCTGCAACGGCCTGCTGCTGGTTTCCTGTTTCAGCAGGACCCTTGCCCTGCAGGACCCGCTGGAAGAAATAAACCTTGTTATAAAACGGATGCGGGACTGGCCTGTACCCTTTGTATTTTTTTCTTCCGGCGGGGAAATTTATCCTGAGCCAAATAAAAAAGGAGAATTAGTAAACAATTTTCATCAGTTTACTATTGTTGCCTGCGTCTTATAGGGGAAGGGTGAACGGCAATGGAAAAGTCCCAGCTTTCTGATTCTGATATACGGCTGATGGAAACAAGAATCCACTACCTGGAAGAGGAAAACCGCCGCCTGGAACGGGAAATCCATGCCTATATCCGGCGCTACGAGGCGGTGGTTGTTTCGATGAACCGGTCAAAGAGTTATACCCTTTCCAAGGAAAACCTGCTCGCGGCGCTGGAGCAGGACAAGATAAAAGAAATTACCCGGCACAAAGAAGAGGCGGAAGCGGCGAATCTGGCCAAATCTTTTTTCCTGGCTTTTATGAGCCACGAAATCCGCACCCCCCTTAATGCCATCATCGGTTTTGCGGAGATTCTGCTGCAGCGCAGGCTGTCCAGGGATATTCGGGAAGACCTGGAAAAAATTCACTCCGCCGGTACCATACTAAGGGGTCTTATCAATAACATCCTTGACTTCTCCAAAATAGAATCGGCAGGCATAGAACTAGCGCCGGTGGACTACCAGGTCCCCAGTATGATCAACGATATTCTCCAGATGAATTTGATCCGCATTGGGAAAAAGCCCATACGCCTGGAACTGGAAATCGATGAAACCCTGCCCCTGAAACTAAGGGGCGATGAACTGCGGGTTAAGCAGATACTGAATAATATTTTGTCAAACGCCATTAAATATACCAGAGAAGGAAACGTAACCCTGCAAATTTCCTGGAAGCAGGAGGCCGGGGATACCGCGGCCCTGACCTTTGTGATTAAGGACACCGGCCAGGGAATAAAAAAAGAAAACATGGAAAAACTCTTTTCCCCCTATACCCAGTTTAATGCCAACAGCAACCGGAACATCGAAGGTACGGGCCTGGGACTTTCCATTACCAAGAGCCTTGTGGAGCTTATGAACGGAAGTATCCTGGTGGAAAGCAAATACGGCAAAGGGACCGCCTTTACCGTGGTAATAAAACAGCAAATAGTGGACATAAGCCCCAGCGGTAAGGAAACCGTGGAAAACCTTAAACGGTTCAGACTTTCCAGCGCAGTCCGGGGCCGCAGAAAAACAGCCCGAACTTATATGGGGGAAGCCCGGATTCTGGTGGTTGACGATGTAGTTATGAATCTGGAAGTGGTAAGGGGCCTCGTCCGTCCTTACGGCCTTACCATGGACGGGGTGGAAAGCGGCCAGGAAGCGGTTGATCTTATCCGGGCGGGGAGCCCTCACTACGATCTTATCTTTATGGACCACATGATGCCCGGTATGGACGGCGCGGAGGCGTCCCGCCTTATCCGGAGTCTGGACTCGGCCTACGCAAAAAAGATCCCCATCATCGCCCTTACCGCGAATGTCATATCCGGGGATGTAAAGATGCTTCTGTCAAACGGGATCGACGATTTCCTTTCCAAGCCCATCGACATTCCCAAGCTGAATGACATTCTGGAAAAGTGGGTGCCCAGGGAAAAGCAGACTAAACGGCCGGCCAGGGGCGGCCCCACAGAATCTTCCGGCAGGCGCTTAAGCATAGCGGGTGTGGATACTCGGAAGGGAAAAGCCAATACGGGGGGGACCGAAAAGGGTTATCTGGCAATTCTGTCTATCTTTTGTTCAGAAATGCGGGAAAACATCACCCGGATACAGGAAACCCTGGAAACCAGGGACTTTCTGCTGTACACCACCCTGGTCCATGCCCTTAAAGGTTCCGCCCGCAGCATCGGCGCCCTCCGCCTGGGAGACCGCGCCGCGGAGCTTGAGGACATGGGGAGGAAACACAACCTTTCCGGCCTGGAAGAGAAAACCGGCCCCCTCCTCACCGAACTACAGGAACTAATAGAGGAGATAACCAGAGTCCTGAATAAAAACACCGGGGAAGAACCGGTCCAGCAGGAAAACTACCACTACACCCCCCATTTCGATACCTTGAAAACAGCCCTGACCAACAGCGATTACACCCTGGTAAACCAGGAACTCAAGCGGCTGGAAGAACTGATCCTGGACGGCAGGAACAGGGACCTGATAGAAAGCATCGAAAAAGACGTACTCCTCTTTGAATATGAAAAAGCGGCCGCCCGCCTGAGCTGACGCCCCCGGTAAAGCCGGGTTTCAGATTATGCCTTTGTTTTTCAGGTGGACCCCTATCCGCGTATCCTGGGTCTTGATATGGGCAACAAGCCAGTCCCCCACCCTGGTCTTAACATCGTTGAACAGGGACTCCGAAGGGCCCTTCATAAGAAGCTGGACCTGGAGATCCCGCACAACTTTTTTAAGGCCGTCGTGAAGTTTTTTGTGGTTTTCGTAATCGGGATATTCGTATTTTCTTTGAAGCTGTTCTTCCTCAAAAAAATGCTTAATCGTATAGTCGTTCAGAAAATTCAGACTCTTTTTTAATTCGTCATTGGATTTTTTTTCATCATGGGCCGTCAAAAAATTATTAAGGGCATCGATCAGTTGTTTATGCTGCTCATCGATCAGTTGGTTTCCAACTTCCAGACTCTTATCCCACATATACAACGGCATACCATACCTCCTCATTTTTTTTCAGCGGAAGGTCCGCCCATAACAAATTAATTCCCATGATAGGCGGAGCGGGGCGAAAAAAACAAGGGTCGGGGCGCCCCATGCAGGGCGCCGGCGTCCCGGGTCTTTGCGCGATTAGGGTAATAGATTATAATGAACCCTATGAATAAAGAACACAGCCCCGGCGACAGAATCGTTGAACTGTGCAAAACCTATTCTCTCAGCCGGGAAACCCTGGCGGAACGGAGCGGTCTGGACCCGGAACTGATCCGCCGTATCGAAGAAGGCCATATCCCCGATCTGGCCCCCCTGTTAAAAATCTCCCGGGCCCTGGGGGTCCGGCTGGGTACCCTGCTGGACGACCATGAGGAGCTGGGGCCGGTGATAACCCGCGCCGGGGAGGCCGGGGAGGCCGTCCGCTTTGTTACGGGGATTTCCACGGGAAGCTCGAAACCCCCGGGGCTTCACTTCCATACCCTGGCGGCAGACAAGGCGGGCCGCCACATGGAACCCTTTATCGTGGACATCGAAGCCGGCGCGGAACAGGCCAAGTCCGCCCATGAGGGGGAGGAATTTATCCACATCCTTTCCGGCGATCTGCGGATGGAGTACGGGGAGAACAGCTATTCCCTTTCGGCGGGGGATTCGATCTACTACGATTCTATCGTACCCCACCGGCTTTCCAGCGCCGGTGAAAAACCCCTGCGAATCCTGGCCGTCGTCTACACACCCTCATGAGAAAGCAGCCATGACTTATATCGAAAAAACCCTGGGGCAGGTTCTAAGGGAACAGGCCCAGGCCCAGCCGGATCACGAGTTCCTTGTATACGCCGACCGGAACCTACGCTTTACCTACGCCGAATTCGACCGCCGGGTGGACGAGCTTGCCAGGGGCCTTTTGGCTGTCGGCTTAAAAAAGGGAGACCATGTGGGCATCTGGGCCACCAACGTCCCGGACTGGAACGTCCTGCTCTTTGCCTGCGCCCGGGCGGGGATGGTCTTTGTCACCGTGAACACTGGCTACAAGACCCACGAGCTTGAATACCTTCTTAAACAATCGGACCTGGCCTGCCTCTGCATCATTGACGGCTGGCGGGATTCGGACTACCTGGCCATGGTCAACGACCTGATACCGGAACTTAAAACCGCCCCCCGGGGACAGCTCAATTCCCCCCGCTTTCCCTTCCTGAAAAGCGTGATCTACGCGGGCATGGAGAAGCACCGGGGCATGTACAGCATGAACGAGGTTTTGCTCTTAGGCCGCCACTACGGCGGCGAAGAGCTGCGGCGCATCGAGGCCGGCCTTAATACCAACGATGTGGTGAACATGCAGTACACCTCCGGCACCACAGGCTTTCCCAAGGGGGTTATGCTCTCCCACCGGAACATCCTGAACAACGGCCTGGGGATTGGGGACAACCAGCGCTTTACCGAAAAGGACATCGTATGCCTCCCCGTACCCCTGTTCCACTGCTTCGGCCTGGTGCTGGGGATGATGGCCATTATCACCCACGGCGCCACCGCGGCAATGCTGGAGTGGTTTGATCCCCTGCTGGTCCTGTATACCATCCAAAAGGAACGCTGTACCGCGGTTTACGGAGTCCCCACCATGTACATCGCGGAACTCAACCACCCCCTGTTCAAGACCTTCGACCTTTCCAGCCTCCGCACCGGCATCATGGCCGGGTCCCCCTGCCCCATCGAAACCATGCGGCAGGTTATCGATCTGATGCACATGGGGGAAATCACCATCTGCTACGGCCTTACCGAGTCCTCCCCCGTCATGACCCAGACCCGCTACGACGACAGCCTGGAAGCCAAGGTGGAAACCGTGGGCCGCGCCCTGCCCGGGGTGGAGGTTACCATACGGAACCCGGAAACCGGCGAAGAGTGCCCCGTGGGAGTCCACGGCGAGTTCTGCTGCCGGGGCTACAACACCATGAAGGGTTACTACAAACTCCCGGAGGAAACCGCCAAATGCATCGACGAACAAGGCTGGCTCCACTCCGGGGACTTGGGGGTTAAAGACACGGCAGGCTACTTCCGGGTAACAGGCCGCATCAAAGACATGATTATCCGGGGCGGGGAGAACGTGTACCCCAAGGAAATCGAAGACTTCCTTTACACCATGCCCGGCGTCAAAGACGTGCAGGTAGTGGGAATCGCCAGCAAACGCTACGGCGAGGAAGCCGGCGCCTTTATCATCCCGCACCCCGGCATCACCATAACCGAAGACCAGGTCCGGGACTACTGCCGGGGCCGGATCAGCCGCTTCAAAATCCCCCGCTACGTCTTCTTCGTAGACAGCTACCCCCTTACCCCTTCGGGAAAGATACAGAAGTTCATTTTAAGGGAAATAGGAAACAAAAAAGTGCAGGAGCTGGGCGCCGGAACCTGAGAAGTTACGTGCAGCTTTGGCGGGTCGGATATATGGGGGGAAGTTTCCCCCCTCACTTCATAGTCCTCGGGCCAAACCTCCGGTTTGGCCCTGCGGTCTATTCCGTTACCCCCCTCAGTGGGGGCAAACTGTTTAACGGCTATATATATCGCGGAGTTTATGGAACAGACGATTCTTGTCCAGCCCCCGCAACGCCCCCATAGTATTTGCCGCAGCAAAGTTCCGGGACAAGCCGCTCTCTTAAACGCCCACCACGGAGGTAACCTGGGGGACCTCTTTTTTTAGATAGTTCTCAATACCCATTTTCAGAGTCATCTGGGCCATGGGACAGCCGCCGCAGGCGCCGGTTAGTTTGACGGATACCGTGCCGTCATCGGCGACCGAAACAAATTCCACATCCCCGCCGTCTGCCTGGAGGGAGGGCCGTACATTATCAAGGGCGCTCTTTACCTGTTCTTCAAACATGGATTTCTCCTATTAGTCTTGCTGTAATACTAATATAACATAAAAACGCACAAAAAGAAAGGGGGCTTGGCAGGGCCGTTAAAGGCGGCTTCGCGCTTGTTGTGGTCCCAGGCGGTTCCCCTTATAGTGGCAGAATGGGGAGCATGATGTGAAGGGAAAATCCGGCGGTTTAAGAGGCAAAGATACATGAGTTTGAATGAAACCCCGTCGGCCAACCGGGTCCATATCGGGTTTTTTGGCCGGCGGAACGCGGGAAAATCGAGTCTCCTCAACGCCCTGACGGGCCAGGAGATCGCCATTGTCTCGGAGACCAGGGGAACCACCACCGATCCGGTGTACAAGGCCATGGAACTTCTCCCCCTGGGACCAGTGCTGGTCATCGACACCCCGGGAATCGATGATACGGGGGAGCTGGGGGAACTGCGGGTACGCCGGGCCAAACAGGTGTTAAACAAAACCGATGCGGCGATCCTGGTGGTGGACGCGGAGAGCGGCAAGGAAGGGCAGGACGGGGAACTGATCCGCCTGTTCCGGGCAAAGGAAATTCCCTTCATCGTGGCCTACAACAAGGGCGATCTGTTCCCGGAGGCCGCCGCCATGGCGGCGGCGGGGGAACAGGCGGGGGAGGCTTCCATTGCGGTAAGCGCGAAGACCGGGGAACACATCGAAGCTCTGAAAGAACGAATCGCCCTCTTGGCCCGCAGCGGGGAACCTAAGCTGCGGATCGCCGCGGACCTTATCGGCGGCGGGGACTTTGTGGTGCTGGTAACGCCCATCGACAAGGCGGCCCCCAAGGGACGGCTGATACTTCCCCAGCAGCAGACCATCCGGGATATTCTGGAAGCCGACGCGGCGGCCATCGTGGTCAAGGAATTTGAACTGCGGGAAACCCTGGAACATCTGGGGAAAAAACCGGCCCTGGTGATCACCGACAGCCAGGTTTTTGCCAAAGTCTCCGCCGATACCCCAAAGGACATTCCCCTTACCTCTTTTTCTATCCTCTTTGCCCGCTACAAGGGCTTTCTTTCCCAGGCCGTCCGGGGGGTGGCGGCGCTGGACCGGCTGCAGGACGGCGACCGGGTCCTGATCTCCGAAGGCTGCACCCATCACCGCCAATGCGATGATATTGGCCGGGTTAAGCTTCCCCGGTGGATCAAAAACTACACCAACCGGCGGCTGGAATTCGCGTTTAGTTCCGGCGGGGACTTCCCGGAGGAACTGTCCCCCTACAAACTGGTGGTTCACTGCGGGGGTTGTATGCTCAACGAGCGGGAAATGAAGTACCGCCAGGGCTGCGCGGAAGATCAGGGAATCCCCATTACCAACTACGGTATTCTAATTGCCCGGATTCAGGGGATTCTGAAACGGAGTATCGCCATGTTCCCCCATATTTTGGCGGAACTTGAAGGCGGCGAGTCGTGAAGACTGCGGGGTATCATGCGGATTGAACAGGACGGCCTGGGGAAAATGGAACTGCCCGAAGACTGCCTCTACGGCATCCAGACAGAGCGGGCCCGGCGTAACTTTGACCTGGGCGATAAAAAGACCGCCCTCCCCCTGATCTACGCCATGGTAAAAATTAAAAAAGCGGCGGCCCGGAGCTGGCAAAAAACCGGGGCCAGGGCGGCAAGCGGCAGGGAAGGCGTTTTCGCGGCCATTATCGCCGCCTGCGATCAGGTCCTGGATGGGAAGGCCGGGGAAGCTTTTGTTACCGGCGCCCTCCAGGGCGGGGCCGGTACATCCGCCCACATGAACGTCAACGAGGTAATCGCCAATCTGGCCCTCCGAATCCTGGGGGAACGGCCCGGCGCCTACGACATAGTTCACCCCCTGGATGATGTAAACCGGGGCCAGTCCACCAACGATGTATACCCCACGGCCCTGCGGATCGCCGCCATCGGCTTGCTGCGGGAACTAAGCGGACACTGCGCCAAACTCCAGGAGGCTCTACAGAAAAAAGAGACCGCCTTCGAGGATATTCCCAAGCTGGGCCGTACCGAACTGATGGACGCGGTGCCCATAACCCTGGGCAATGAATTCGCCGCCTATGCCCAGGCCATAGCCCGGGACCGTTGGCGGCTCTACAAGGCGGAAGAACGGCTGCGGCAGGTGAACATCGGCGGCGCGGCGGTGGGCCTTGAGGACACGGCGGCGGCGGCCCGGAATTACCGCTATGCCGTGATTGAGGAACTGCGGGAACTTACCGGCATGGGCCTGGCCGCCGCGGAATACCCCATGGACATTACCCAGAACAACGATGTACTGGTGGAAGTCTCCGGCCTCCTCAAAGCCCTGGCGGTAAACCTGGCTAAGATCGCCGGAGACCTCCGGCTTATGAACTCCGGCCCCCGGGGGGGCCTGGGGGAAATCTCCCTTCCGGCCCTCCAGGCGGGCAGCACCATCATGCCCGGCAAGGTAAACCCCGTGATCCCCGAAATGGTCATCCAGGTTTCCATCAAGGTTATGGCCAACGATCAGGCCATAGGCATGGCGGCCTCCCGGGGCGAATTTGAGCTCAACGCCTTTTCCCCCCTGATCGCCGACTGCCTTTTGGAAAGCCTCTCCCTCCTCTGCCGGGCCCTGCCCGTCTTCCGGGAAACCTGCATTGAAACCCTGGCCGCCAACCGGGAACGCTGCGCCGCCCTGCTGGAAAACTCCCTGGCTTTCACCGCCGCCTGGGTTCCCCGGCTCGGCTACGACAAAGTCCGGGCGGTCATAGAGGAACAGGGCGGCGACCCGGAGAAGGTGCGGCGGGCGCTGGAACTATTACATGGCCATTAGGCGGGTCCGGAGGTCCCGGGCCGCGGGCTTTGTTCGCGCGGCGTGTCAGGAAATGGCGGTTTCCAGCGCCGTTTCCATCATCCGGGTAAAGGTGTTTTGCCGTTCCTCAGCGCTGGAGCTTTCCCCGGTGACCAGACTGTCCGAGATGGTAAGCAGGGTCAGCGCTTCCCGCCGGTACTTGGCCGCCAGGGTATAGAGTTCCGCTGCCTCCATTTCGACCGCAAGGCAGCCGAATCCGGCCCAGAGCTTCCATTCGCCGGGATCTTCGGTGTAGAACATATCCGAGGAGACAACGGACCCCACCCAGGGCTGCCAGCCCCTGGAAACCGCCGTGTCGTAAGCCGTCCTGATCAGGCTGAAGGCGGCGGTGGGAGCGTAGTTTCTGCCCCCGAACCGGATGTTGTTTGCCCCCGAATCGGTGGAGGCGGACAGGGCGATCACCAGATCCCGAAGCTTAATCTCCGGCTGCAGCGCCCCGGCGGTCCCGACCCGAATGGCCCGTTGAACGCCGTAATCCCGAAAAAGCTCATTGACGTAGATAGAAATCGAAGGGATCCCCATGCCCGTGCCCTGGACTGACACCCGCTTCCCCTTGTAGAGGCCGGTATAGCCGAATATGTTCCGCACCGCCGTGTACTGAACCGGGTTATCAAGAAAATTCTCGGCGATGAATTTAGCCCGCAGGGGGTCTCCGGGCAAAAGGATCGTCTCAGCAATAGCTCCATTTTTGGCTGCTATATGGGTGGACATGGAAAACCTCCTCAGTAGGGTCCATTTCCTCTCAGTATAGAGTTTTTCAGGCCGAATGTCGAGTTCCCGCGTTGCGCAACGTTAAATCTAACCGAAAGGGTTGACAACTATACAACCATAAGGTAAATTTTCCCCATGAGCGAAGAATCCCTGCGTGAGCCGGAAATGGGGCTCACCTTTGAAAAAGTATGGCAAATGTTTCAGGAAACGGACCGTCGGATGCAGGAAACGGACCGCCGGATGCAGGAAACGGACCGCCGGATGCAGGAAACGGACCGTCTGATAAAAGAGACGGAACTGCAGATGAAGGAGACGGATCGCCGGATGCAGGAAACGGACCGTCAGATGCAGGAAACGGACCGCCGGATGAAAGAAACGGACCGTCAGATGCAGGAAACAGACCGTAAAATCAGCAAGCTGGGCAGCCGCATCGGCGATTTGGTGGAAGAACTCATCGTCCCCAATATTCTGGAAAAGTTCAACAAACTGGGCTATGTTTTTGGAAAAGTAGCCCCCAGGGTCCGCTACCAGGATGCCCGGGGCCTCTATGTTGCCGAAGTTGATCTGCTGCTTGAAAACGGGGACGCCGTCCTGGCAGGGGAGGTAAAGACCCAGTTGACCATAGCCGATGTGCGGGAGCACCTGAAACGGATGGAGAAACTGCGGCTCTATGCGGACGAGCACGGGGACAAGAGAAAACTCCTGGGGGCGGTAGCCGGAGCGATAGCGTCCGACAACGTCAAGGCTTTTGCCGTCAAGAGCGGTTTTTTTGTGCTGGAACAATCTGGGGACACGATACGGATCAGTGTGCCCGAGGGCTTCAAGCCCAGGGAATGGTAGGGGCCGCCGGTCCCCGGAGATGCTCCCGAACCGGCGCTAGGCAAACCACATAATTGTAGGAATAAATCAAAAAAATACATTTTAGTAGCTTTAGAAAATACGCTCCGCTAAATTGGCATGAAGAAATATATTGTGCATTGCTAATTCTTTATGTCATATAGAATTAGAGAGCCTTCCTTTGCCGCTGCCTGGCACGGTTTTTGCTGTCTATATTTGTGCCAACAAATTATTTTAATCATAGTATGGAGGATTTGTATGAGTGAATGTACAGAAGAAAGCTGTTGCCCGGGCCCTGATTTTATCAAGACCCCGGTAGTGGAAATTTACGGTTCCAATAGTTTTTCCAATGCCCTTATGAAGGAAACGCTGCCGAAAAACATCTATAAGGAGATCCTGGCGGTCCAGAACGGGGAAAAAGAGCTGACCCTGGAGGTTGCCGA
>JAIRNB010000144.1 GCA_031258265.1 Treponema sp.
AAGGAATATGGGGACGGTTTACCGGATGGCTCAGGATAGTCCGGACGAATTATCCCTCGATATGGGTCACCAAACAGGTTGTTTCCGATGATTTTCACCGGTTTTTACCCAAATTGAAGTATTTAAGGGTGTTTGGCAACCTTATTGAATCCATGCGTACTGATGCATTTCTCTATAAAGCTGCCTAACTTTGTGCGACTCACAAGCAATATTAAATAACATGCAAATATTTCATAAAGATAGTGATTTTGAATTAATAGCAAATGAGACAAAATTAAGGATATACAAATATTAAAAAGTGAAAAACGTCGCATAACGGTGCTGTCGGAAAACTCTATTTTGTTGCTTTACTACACTACATATAGTGCATATTCAGTTAAAATAACACTATATACAGCGTTATTGATCTGCCGGGGGGCTAATTCGACAGCCTCAACAGGACTGTATGCATTCCGCCGCCTGGTGGGCGGCTCCGGCCTTCAATCGCCTATGCCGGCTGTACCTCCCGCTTTTATATTGCTGCGTTTAGTTTCATTGCTCCGGCACAGTTGCCGGTCCTGGCCGCGTTCCTGCGGAACGATGCTGCGCAAAGCCCTTATCCGGGCCGCCAAACCTTTGAAATTGCCGCGCAGCGGCTTTGATGCACCCGGAACGCTTAGCGCCGCCGGATGCCCCCGGCGGGGATAGGTTTTAGAAATCAAACAGGGGAAGCTGCAAGCCGGCCCCGTCGGCATCGGAGAGGAGGCGGCGGATACGGCGGGGATCATCGGGCCGGTCCAAAAGGCCGCCGGAACAACTGGTAAAATAGCGGGCCCGCTTCATTACCGCCCCCAGACGGCGGAGTTTATCAAAACTAAGGCCGCCGGAGCGCCGGGTTTCTATGATCCGCCGGGCGGTCTTCGCGCCGATGCCGGGGACCCGGAGCAGGGTTTCATAGTCCGCCCGGTTGATCTCCACGGGGAAAAAATCCAGGTGTTTAAGGGCCCAGGCGGTTTTCGGATCGATATGGGAATCGAGGAAGGGCTGGGATTCATCGAGAATCTCCGAGGCCCTGAAATGGTAAAACCGGAGAAGCCAGTCCGCCTGGTAAAGCCGGTGCTCCCGGACCCGCAGGTCCAGGGGAGGCCGGTCCGGTCCCCCCACGATAGGGGGGCCGGGGAACTCCGGGAGCCGGGGGTCCGCAATCCCGCCCCTGCCGGGGCCCACGGGGATAAAGGCGGAATAGTATACCCGCCGGAGGGAAAATTTACGGTACAGGGAACTGGAAAGGCCGATGATCTGGCGGTCGTCTTCCGCGCTGGCCCCCACGATAAGCTGGGTACTCTGCCCCGCGGGGGCGAAAACCGGGGCGGCGGCCCTGCCCTGGGGGAAAAACTTTACCCGCCGCCGGTCTTCTTCAAATTCCCGGCTAAGGCCGGTAAAATTCCCCATGGCGCCGAAGATCACCTTGCCGGATTTCTGCGGGGCCAGCAGGTTCAGGCTTTTTTCCGTGGGCAGTTCGATATTGGCGCTAAGCCGGTCCGCCCAGCGTCCCGCCTCCCGGATCGGCTTTTCCCCCGCCCCGGGGATGATCTTAAGGTGAATATACCCCCCATAACCGGCCTGGCTGCGGAGGGTCCGGGCGGTTTCGATAAGCTTTCCCATGACAATATCCGGGTCCGCGAAGATACCCGACGAAAGAAAAAGCCCTTCGATGTAGTTCCGCCGGTAAAACTGGCAGGTAAGTTCCACCAGTTCAGCTACCGTAAAAGAACTGCGGGGGGTATCGGCGGAAGCCCGGTTCACGCAGTAGGCGCAGTCAAAACGGCAGCGATTGGAAAAAAGAACCTTGAGAAGACTTACACAGCGGCCGTCTTCCGTCCAGCTATGACAGATCCCCGCGGGATGACTAACGCCAAAGGAATCGTCCCCGCCGGCCTTTGAGCCGCCGGAAGCCCCCCGTTCCCCGCTGCCGGAGGAGGCGCAGGAGGCATCGTACTTTGCCGCTCCTCCCAGGATCGCCAGCTTTGCCTCAATATCCAAAGTCCCGCCCATGGAAGCACTATACATCCATATAGGCCCTATGGCAAGGGAATTCCGGCGATAGACGCATAGGAATTTTTATTTTTTTGGGCGCATTTTTTGCTGCCGCAAAAAACCGGGCTTTCCGGGGCTCCGCTCCGCTCCGGCCTCCTCGTCCCGCTTCCGGCGGGACTGCGGTGGCGCGCTTCGCGCCCCCTCCAATCCCTTGCGCAGGCCAGGAAAAAACAACCGCAGGTTGTTTATTAGTCTACCGTGGCATGGCCTAGTGCCAGTAATGCCCCATACTTAAATCATGCGGTGTGGCGTTAGCCGCACCAGTGCGCGGAGCAACCATAGGTTGTATATTAAACTAACGTGGCTTCGCGTAGCGCCTCCGGCCCAAATTGAAAAATGCGCCCCGGTTTTAACCGGGGCAGTGCGGTCGCGGAAGATAATCCCCCGCACAACGCCGTCTCGCATTTTTGAAACCGGGAGTTGCTGGTTTTTAGGTATTTGCCGATTGAGTTCAGGGCCATTCGCCGGTATAGTGGTTTACCATGTTCAACAGTATCCGGGGCCGTATTACCGGTAAACATGCCGAAGGGCTGTGGATGCTTACCGGGGGTGTAGAGTGGGATATAGCCCTTCCCCTTACCGATCAGGCGGAACTTCCCCCGCCGGGGGAGGAGGCCGTGGTGTTTACCTGGTTGTACCACCGGGAAGATCAGATGAAGCTCTACGGTTTTTCCAGTGTGAAGCGGCGTTCTACTTTTTTGGAACTTTTGAAAGTCGAAGGGATTGGCCCTAAAGGGGCCCTGAAGATCATGGGGGGCATAAGCCAGGAGGAGCTGGAGGCGGCCCTGGAGGCGGGGGATCTGGAGCGCCTGGAAAGGGTGCCGGGGCTGGGGAAGAAGACGGCCCAGAAGATGCTCCTGGCCTTAAAGGGGAAGCTTGCCAGGCTGGACGGGGAGGGGCCCTACGGGGACCTGGCGGAGGCTTTGGCGGGTATGGGTTATGACAAGAGGATGGCGGCGGAGGCTCTGACGAAGGCGGCGGCGGATTTGAAAGGCTCCGGCCTGCCGGAAGGAGAAGCGGAGCTTCTTAAACGGGCCATTGTCCAGCTTTCCGGCGGCCGGGATTCCTAGGAGTTTGTTGCGCTTTGCGCTTAAAATAGTATAAATATTCATGTTAATGAATATTTATACCTTGCAAACTCCAAGCAAACCACAGGTTTGCACAGCTGCCCAATAATCGTGATTTTTTGCCCAGGCGCCTGTGGCGCCCTATATGCAAAAAATCTACAAGTGCAACAGGCTGCTAGGCCGGGGATTGGGATGACGTCTAAAGAGAAAAAGGGTCCGCCGCCGGAGCAGTACCTGGGGCCGGAAAAGAAACCTAACGACGACGACGGTACGCTGCGGCCCCAGAGTCTTGGGGAATTCCTGGGCCAGGGGACCTTAAAGGAAAATCTGGCGGTTTTTATCGCCGCCGCCCGGAAGCGGGGAGAAAGCCTTGATCATCTTTTTTTGACCGGTCCTCCGGGGCTGGGAAAGACTACCCTGGCCCAGATCGTGGCCAATGAACTGGGGGCCAAATTTGTCCAGACCTCCGCCCCGGCCCTGGATAAGCCTAAGGATCTGATAGGGCTGCTTACCAGCCTGGAACAAAACGATGTTTTCTTTATCGACGAGATCCACCGCCTTAAACCCATTATCGAAGAAATGCTCTTCATCGCCATGGAGGATTACAAAATCGACTGCGTTATCGGCCAGGGGCCGGGGGCCCGGACTCTCCGGCTTCCCCTCCAGTCCTTCACCCTGGTGGGGGCCACCACCAAGGCGGGGAATGTTTCCAGCCCCCTGGTAAACCGTTTTGGCATTACCTGCCGTTTTTCTTTTTACGGGACGGAGGACATGGAAGCCATTGTGCGGCGTTCCGCGGGGATTCTCAACATTGGAATCAACGCCGACGCCGCCGCCCTCCTGGCCCGTTCCGCCAGGGGGACTCCCCGGGTACTCAACCGGCTGCTGCGGAGGATGCGGGATTTTGCCCAGGTCCAGGGGGAGGCCCTTATTACCCGGCAGGTAGTGGAGGAGGGCCTGCGGCGGCTGGAAATTGACGGCCTGGGGCTGGAGAAATACGACCGGGAGATTCTGCGGATCATCGTTGAACGTTACGGCGGCGGGCCTGTGGGAGCGGAAACCCTGGCTATCAGCATTGGCGAATCTTCGGACACCCTGGAAGATTACTACGAACCCTATCTGATCCAGGCGGGGCTTTTACAGCGGACTCCCCGGGGACGGATGGTTACTCCCCTGGCCTACGGCCACCTGGGATTGTCCGGCGGAGGGGATCGGGAAACCGGCCGGAACAGCCTGTTCTAAAATGGCGGCGCGGTGAAACTTTCCGATTTTTATTTTGATCTTCCCAGGGAGCTTATTGCCCAGTACCCCCCGGCCCGGCGGGATCAGTCCCGGCTTATGGTCCTGGACTGTTCCAGCGGCCGGCGGGAACACCATGGCGTGGCCGATCTGCCTGGGCTTTTGGAACCGGGTTCCCTCCTGGTGTTCAACGATTCCCGGGTCCGTAAGGCCCGGCTCCCCGGCCGGGCTGTAAGTACCGGCGCGGAGCGGGAATTTCTGCTCTTGGAAAAGCTGGATGCCCCTGGGGCCGCGCCGGGCGGCGGGGGCCTTCTCTGGCGGGTCATGGTCCGCCGGGCCCGGCGGCCGGGGAGCCGCTATGTCTTTGCCGGCGGCGTAGAGGCGGAGATTGCGGGGGAGGACGGGGAATTCCGGGTTCTCCGCTTTGACCGGCCCATTGACGATGAGTGGCTGGATCGTTACGGCCATATCCCCCTGCCCCCTTACATCAGGCGGGGGGACGGCAGCCTTGACGCCGAGCGGTACCAGACCGTTTATGCCGCAAAGACCGGTTCCGCCGCCGCCCCCACCGCGGGACTCCACTTTAGCCCCGAACTGCTTAGATCCCTGGGGGAGGCGGGGATAGAGAGCGCCTTTGTCACCCTCCATGTGGGTCTGGGGACCTTCCTCCCCGTCCGCGTGGAAAACATCGAGGATCACCGGATGCACCGGGAGACTTACGTAATCGGCGAAGATGCCGCCTCCCGGATTGAAAGGGCCAAGGCGGAGGGCAGAAAAATCGTGGCGGTGGGAACCACCAGTGTCCGTACCCTGGAATCCGCCTGGCTTCCCGCGGCGTCTCCCGGTCCCGCCGCGCCGGAGGGCCCTCCCATAGGGGGGGGCGCCGCGCCGGGTAAGGCGCCGGCCCTGCGCCGGGGGGAGGGGAGTACCGGTATTTTCATTTACCCCGGTTACCGCTTCAAGGTGGTGGATCAGCTTTTTACCAACTTCCACACCCCCGGTTCCAGCCTGCTCATGCTGGTGTCGGCGTTTGCCGGGACAAAGGCCGGTGCGGCTGCCGGACAAAAAACCGGCCGGGAGCTTATTCTGGAAAGCTATGCCGAGGCGATTCAGGCGGGCTACCGTTTTTTTAGCTACGGGGACGCCATGCTGATACGTTGAATGGGAGGCCGCGGCATCTATCCCGCAGCGTCCGTAGGGCAGCAACAATTCTCAGTTTAAATATTCTAAAAACCAAAAGACGCCGGGAAATTTATCGGGGGTCCTGTCGGCTGGGAAAAATATGGGGCCCCTCCCCCATTTTTTCCCCACCGCCACCCCGTGCCGCCTTTTTGAGGCGTCTTTTGCCTCATAGTTCCCTCGAACAGCTGTAAAAAAGGGGAAATCAAGGTAAAAA
>JAIRNB010000263.1 GCA_031258265.1 Treponema sp.
AATATGGGCAACAAAACCAATACCGCAGGAATCGCGCTCATCTTCTTTCCGGTATAAACCCGGTCCTTGATTACCGGGGCTGCACTGGTCAGCCCCCTCCCCAGGATCACCCATGGTCACTATCTCCCCTTTGTCACAATTCCCTGCATTATGCCCAAAAAAGCCGCTTATCCGCAAGCACAGGGCTTAACCGTGACAGGGGCGTTTATTTTTTTCGGTTGTTTTTGGGCGCATTTTTTCGTGCCGGGCACGCAAAAACCGGGCTATCGCTGCAATTCCTCAGCCCGCCTGCGGCGGGCCTCCGGTATTTCCGCTCTATCCCTTGCGCGATAAGAGCAGCCGGAGGCTGTATATTAGATAATGCGGCACCGCATAGCGCCACCGTATGCCCCCAAATTGAAAAATGCGCCTCAGCTTTAACTGAGCCCGCGGCAGGCAAGCGTAGCTTGTTTATTTGACAATGCGGCATGGCTTAGCGCCAGAAAATACCCCCAACTTGAAAAATGCGCCCCAGCTTTAGCTGGGGCAGTGCGCGCAGGGCGCGCGCGGCCCAAACCGAAGGTTTGGGCTGGAACCCAAGCCGGCGTCCCTGCCATTTTTTAGCACGTTTACCACAGCCGGCCCCGCGGCGCGCGCGCCCGCCTAAAGACGCCCTTGCATTTGGCCGGGATATATACAGTTGCCCTGCGCCGGGCGGGTGTTACATTTTTTCCTTAACACGTCCTTACCAGGACAATTACTTCGCCCCTGCCGACCAGCGCATACAGCCGAGGGCTGTTAAATACGGGGCTGTGCAATACAGACACCAATTTAGGGGGCTTGGGGGCGGGGCGGAAAGAAATATTTGTCCCCCGGCGGTTTACTTTCGCCCTGCCCCCAGGAGGTGGGGGTATCCCGAAGACCATAGGGCTGAGGGTAGGGGGCGGGCCCGCCCCCTTTATAAACGCCGGCGGGCGAAGGTATTTATAAATGAAACTTCGGCGGGTTAAAACACTACATTTTTGTAGGATTTGGGACATTTCTGTACGGACAGCCCGCAACTGTTTTTTAATGCGGCCCATTCAAAGGAGTGTGTCATTTCATTCTTCCCTGGGTATCCGGGCGCGGTCGTCTGTACCCGCGTACCGTAGGGCAGCACTGATTTACTCTCGATTGAATAAATCAGTGCTTTCTTAGCCAAAGCTAAGCCCCATTGGTTCAACATTAGGGAATCACCGCCACTCTACGCCAGAGGCGGAGCGGCTTGGCATGGATTTTGCTTAATATGAGTAGTAAGGAGCTTTCGGGTTTCTCATATTTTTAGCGAAATACTGGAGCGCACTATGGTAATGGTTCGGGCGATTGTAAGACCGGAAAAGGCGGAAGAGGTGATGGCGGCCCTGATGGCCGAAGGTTTTCCCGCGATAACCAGGATAAATGTATCCGGCCGCGGCAAACAGCGGGGAATAAAAATTGGAGATGTAATTTATGGCGAAATCTCCAAAGAGTTACTGCTCATGGTGATAAAGAGCGAGGATAAGAATTTCGTTGTTAGAAAGATCATCGAGACGGCCCGCACGGGCGGGGGCTCCTTTGGGGACGGGAAGATATTCGTATCCCCCGTGGAAGAGGTTTACACCGTGAGTTCAGGCATCAGGGAAGCGCCCGATACTTAGCAGCCTGTTGTAGATGAACCGGCGCGGCCGGAGGGCTATATGTATTAAGCGGACAGGAGATGTTCTTTTATGAAAGAGGTTATGGCTATTATCCGCATGAACAAAATGAACGAGACCAAGCAGGCCCTGGCGGAGGCGGGGATCAATTCCCTTTGCGCCAAAGACTGCCTGGGCCGGGGAAAAGGGACCGTTAAAATTCCCCAACACATCGAAGGGGCCGTTGAACGTTATGCCGATGTGATACGGGAACTGGGGCTCAGCGGCCGGCTTGTCCCCAAGCGGATGATCAATGTCATTGTACCGGATGAACTGGTAAAGACCACGGTGAACACGATCATCAGCGTCAATAAAACCGGCAGAAGCGGAGACGGCAAGATCTTTGTGATGCCTGTTCTGGAATCCTGGCGGGTTCGGACCGGCGAATCCGGGGACGAAGTGCTGGATAGGGTCTGTCCATAATGTGGACAGCTTATAGACCTGCCCGAATAATCGCGGCAGGCCGTCGGATATATAGGGGGGCGGCTATGACAACAGCGTATGAATCGAATTGCGGTACACTTCCCACAGGCAAATACCCGCGGCGCAGGCGGCGTTCAGGGAGTTTACATCCCCCGAAAGGGGGATACCGGTAATCCCGTCACAAAACTGTTTCAAGGCTACACTCATCCCCTTGGCCTCGTTCCCAATAATCAGCAGCAGGGGACGGCACAGCCCGGCTTTATTCAGGGGAACAGCGCCCCCGGAATCGGTACCCCAGACCCGCAGGCCGTTCCGCTTTTTTTGCTCCGCGATAAAGCCGCCTAACTCCTCGTTGGACCGCAGCGACACTATGGGGGTAAAGAAAACGGCCCCCAAACTGGAACGGATAACCTTGGGGTCCCAGGGGTCTACCCCGTGGCCCAGAATAAAGAAAGCGTCTCCCCCCAGGGCATTGATAGACCGGAGGGTGGAACCAAGGTTGCCCGTATCGCTTGGCCTGTCAAACAGGAGGATGCAGGGTTTCTCCGGCAGCCTAAGTTCCCCCAGGCTGGCAAGCCCCATCTTCGCGGTAACGAGAATTTCCAAAGGTTCCGAGCGGTCACAGAGTTTCTCATAAAGGGGGTCGGCCATTTCCAAAACCCTGGCCTGGGGCTTGCCGCTGATAAGATCCCGGGCCCAGCGGGAAAGATTCGGCCGGGAGGCGGAACCGCCGGTTTGGATTCTGGAAGCCGCCACAATGATCCGGGTGATCTCCAGTTTCGCCCTGACCGCCATCTTAACGGCCTCAATACCCTCGATAAAAATTTCTCCGGTTTCCGCCCGTTTTGACCGGGACTGCTTAATGGCCTGGATAATCTGAAATTCCGCGTTTTCCGAACTGATAATGTCCCTTCGCAATTACATCCGCCTTGCTGTCCTGAATTTAGCCGCAGCGGGCCTAATACCTAAAAAAAGCCGCCTTCCCTCAGCCGGGATGCGGGCTTTTAAGGAATCGTCGTCTCCGGGGCGGTTCAATTTATCTGCCACCGATGGCGGGGTAATTCACTCGTTCATTTTCTCTATGAATTCCCTCCGTGCAAGTAAAATAACATCAATCATTCTCTTAAAAGAAGTTTTGAAATTTTCCGGTTTTTCTATAAAAATTTCAGCGGATATTGATGTGTCATCGGCCCTTGTCATATATACTTTTGCAACCTTTGTAGTCCGTGTTACATACGACGCAACACTGGCCACCTTTTCTCTTTCGGCTTCCGACTCGATCTCCCAAAAATTTGGATATATGATCTGAAAAAAATCAAGATCGTCCTCATAAACAATTATATATAGTGTTCTGCCCTCCGCCTTAAACTTAATATCACCATCCGAATCAATCTCCGGCTGATACCCTTCTTCTTTCAGGTGCGTCAAATACATTTGCTGCAGATCTTCTCTTGACATTTGAGCGGCGGCATTAAACGCAATAAAACACATGATAAACAAAAAGACCCAAAACTTACAAAATTTCATAACACCCCCTATTAATTCGAGTCTGTCCATAATGTAGACACATTATGGATTCGGCATATATGCCGCGACCTCCTTAAAAAAAGTATTTGCGTACCGTTTTGGTGCAAAACGGGAGCAAATACAAGTTCTGTCCACAAAGTAACCGACTTTGTGGACAGACACTAATTTGTTAAATTATCACATTGAAGGCGAGAGACTGTCAACACGCACTGCACAGCCCCGAAAGGCCTGATGCACCAGCCGCAACGCGGCGTCGTGCAATAAATTTCCTTACTGCACAGCCCCGAAGGGGCTGATGCACCAACCGCGAAGCCACAATAAATTTCCTTGCCCACAGGCGGGGATGCGCCCGGATTCCAAAATAATATTCACAGTTATATTATTAACCCTGTATTAAATTGGGGCTTTCATTTTATCCGGCAGGGCCTCCGCGGCCCAACCGGCGACAATTTTTTTTAGGCCCTCGTTTATCAGTTTAAGGGGCTTCCCGCAGGCGGGGCAGGTAAAGCGGCCTCCCCCGTCCAAATGCCCTTTGGCGCAGCCGATACAGTAACTGGCGCCGCAGGAGGGACAAGTTCCCGCGGGGAGTTCATCCGGGGGCATGGCTACAAGCCGCAGAAAAGGCGCGGGCGGGGGATCCAGGGGTACCCGCCAGGTCCTGCCGCACTGCGCGCAGGGGATAAGCCGGGTAGTGCCGTCAAGAATCCGCTGCCGCAGTTCCTCCCGGCGTTCCGCGTCCTTCCCGGAAAGGGGGAGGCTGTCCAGCCGGGCGAGAATCTCCTCCGCCTCCTTCCAGCGCGCTGTGGAACCGTAAATCCAGCCCAGGGAATGGAGGGTAGGAACATGGGCCCCGTCCATTTCAAGGGCCGCCTTGCAGGCCGCCTCCGCCCGGGGGTATTCCCCTTTTTTCACCGCCACATAGGCGATAAGTTCCAGGACGGCGGGGGAGGGGGCAGTTTCATAGGCCCGGACCAGGAGGATGTCCGCCTCGCCGTAGGCGCCCGTTTCAACCAGGCAGGAAGCGCGGTTTACCAAAAATTCCGGGTTATCCGGGGCGGCGGCCAGGGCTTTTTGATAGTACCGCTCCGCCTTGTCGAACTGTCCGTCCCGGACCAGCAGGTTCCCCGCGCAGTTTGCCAGGATTCCCCCGGCATCCGGTTCCTGGTTTGTGTCCAGGATGTCCAGGGCCCGGTCCAGGGAACCCCGCAGGTACTGGTAGAGCGCCCGGTTCACCATCACCGGCGGCGTCTCCCCCAGGACCAGGGCGGCGGTTTCCAGAAATTTTCCGGCGGCCTCCAGGTCCCCCGCCGCAAGACTGATCTGGGCGGCCAGATTATTCACCCAGCCCCAGCTTTGTCTTGATTCATCATAACCGGCGGTTTTACCGGGATCGGCCTCCCCTTCCGGGGCGGGCCCCCCCTGGGTAACGGCGGATTTTTCCCGGTTCACGGCGGGATCGAGGAGGGACAGGGCCTTTTCCAGATCGGAACGCAGCCGCGGGTCCCCGGGCTCGTTGTTCAGGAGGAAACGATTCTCCGCCAGCCGGAAATAAAAAAGGCCGTAGTCCGGGGCAATGCGGACCGCCTCCTCCAGCAGGGCAAGGGCCTCCCGGCGTTTTGCCTGGCGGATGAGGAGCAGGGCTCGTAGGTAGCTTATGGCCGGGTCCCTTTCAGCGGCTTTGATCTTCGCTTTACAGCTCAAGGCCGCGGACAAGTCAAATTCCCTGGCCGCCTCATCCCAGTTTTCTATGCCAAAAGCCCATTTCCCCGCCAGGGCATGGGCCTCCCACTGTTCCGGTCCCAGGGTTAAAAGCCTGGGGATCAAAACCCCCAGGTCCTGGTAATTCCCCGCCCGCAGGAAAGCCCGTCCCGCCGCCAGCGCGCGGTCCAGGGCGTCGGCCTTCCGGCCCAGGATTCCGTACATATTGGCGGCGTTAGCCGCGTGAATACCGTTTTCCCCGTCCAGCCCAAAGGCCCGGTCATAGGCCAGGGCGGCTTCCCCGTAGTCCCCCAATTCCCAATGGGCGTGTCCCAGGAGGGCCGCTAACGCAGCGTCACTGTTGCCGGCGCTTAGGGCTTTTTCGGCATACCCCCTTAACTCACCGCAGCGTCTCCGGGCGTAGAGGATCTTCGCTTTTTCTACAACGGCCTCCCGGCCATAGCCGGTTTCCGTCCCGGCCTTCGCGGCCCCTTCTCCGGGGGGGTCTCCGGCCAGGCATGCGTCAATGTACTCCTCCGCTTCATCGTAAAGCCCCAGGGCCTGGGCCAGCCGGGCGGCCAGGAGCAGAGTCCGGGCTTCCCGCCCCGGAGAGTCCCGCAGCGCGGGGTCCTGGCGTACCTGAGTCTCTGCCCAAAGTTTTTTTAACTGCCCCAGGGCCGCGGCGTTTTCCCCCATGGCGGCAAAGCTCTCCGCCAGGCGCAGGCGCGCCGGGCCGCCTCGAATCGCGGCGGACCCCTCCGAATCGCGCCGGGCCGCCATGGTCCCATCCCACAGCCTCCACGCGGCCTCCACTTCGGCAATCCGGGTGTCCACGGAAAGGTAATCCAAATAGGCTTCGGCGGCGTATATCCCGGCCGGCGCCGGGGGAGGAAAGGCGGCTTCCCCTATGGGGGCGTGTTTAGCGGCGAGCTGCCCGGCGTCCTCATAGGAAGCCAGGGCGAATCCCAGGAACCCCGCTTCAATAGACGAATCGCCGGTCTCCCCCGCCCATAATCCGTTGATAAGCAGGGTTAAACGGGGTCCAAGGGCAATAATCGTAAGTTTTATCCCCGGACCGGGGGAAGGGGGGGGATCGAATTCGGTCCAGCCTATAAGAGCCTGGGGCATATTGTTCCGCACCACATCCAGCCGGAAATAACCCTTGGACGAGAGGAGAACCAGATAGTAGGTCCCCTCATTAAACATACGGAACATGATCCCCGCGGCCCCATAGCCCCCCTTACAGTCCAGCCGCAGCCGGGCGTTAAGGACCATATCCCGGTAACGGAAATTCCCCTCCACCCAGGCCAGGCATCTGGTTTTTTTCAGGCCGATCCCCAGACTCCTGTCCCGCAGATAGGCATCATAGGTATTTTCTGATTTAATATCAAAGCGGGTCCGGTTTGGTTTGGAGAAATTTGCTTCCCAAAATTCTTCAGGAATTTCAGTTCCCCTTCCCCTGCGGCGGAAAAGAGGGAAGCGGTAAAGGACCCGGAAAAAAATATACCGCAGGAAACCTGACATACCAATGATGTACCGCAAAACCAAAACTAAGTCGAGGGAAACCGGCGCCGGGGTTAACCCATGGCGGTAAAACCGGCAGACCGGCTGCTTTTTATCATTGCCCTTTCCATTTTGGGAATTGCGATACTGGTCAGGCTGCGGCCCGAAAAAATTTCGGAATCCCCCAAGGCCCCGGAACCCCTGCGGCTTGTGATCAGGGTGAGGGAAGGGGGCGGCCTTAAACCGGATGACATTAAAACCTTAAGCGCCGGTTACCGCAGGGAAACACAGAACATCGATCTTGCCGTCACCACCGAAGGGGAAGCGGACATCATCATCACGGAAGGCTACCTTTTGGCGGAGGAAGCCGCCGCCGGTCTTTACCTCCCTTT
>JAIRNB010000204.1 GCA_031258265.1 Treponema sp.
TGTACTGCGGAGCATTGTCTTTGCCACAGTACCCCCTATCATCCTGTTCTTTATTTTCCAGAAGCAGATCACCCAGGTTACCATACAATCGGGGATCAAGGGTTAAGCCGCGGCCCGCCCTCCCGTAGTCCGCCCCTCCGCAACGCACTCGCGTAGTAATTCTCAGTTTAGAAAAATGATGAAGTTTCCTTGTCTTCCCTATCTTCTACGGCAATTCGAGGCTGGTATACGGCAAAAGACACCCAAAAAGGGCAACGCGGGGTGGCGGTGGGAAAAAGGAGGGGGAGGGGCCCCGTCTTTTTCCCAGCCGACAGGACCCTAGGTAAATTTCTCAGGTGTCTTTTGGTTTTTAGAATATTTAAACTGAGAATTGCTGGTACCCGCGCCTTGAACTTTGACAGGGCTTGGGCTATGGTAAAGGCGCCCCGCTGCCAGGAACCATGCGAGGGATCGCCGCCCAACCCCGCCAGGTCCGGAAGGAAGCAACGGTAAGCGGATTGTCCCTGCGCCGTGGGGGCGCAAGCCCATCCTGGTTTCGGGGTTTTAGCGTTCCAAAAACAGTGACTGGCCCCATTGAATCAGGGTATCGGCATTTACCCTCCGGTGCCTTGTCATGGGTATCCATGCGCCGGTTCCGGACTAATGCTTTCTTCCGCGCAAGGGATTGAAACGGAAATACCGGAGGCTTTACCGCAGGTAAAGCTGAGGAATTGGAGTGGAAAGCCCGGTTTTTGCGTGCCTGGCACGCAAAAATGCGCCCATAAACCACCGAACAAAGTAAACGCCGGTTTTCTGCCATCGAATTCCCGTAACTTCACAGAGCCCCCGGCAGCCGTTATACTGTATTTTATGGCAAACGAAGCGGGGGAGAGGGCAAAATTCGAGGTAACCGCCACCCGGCGGCGGCCCAAGACCTTTGATGAGCTGGCGGGCCAGGAATTCGTGGTTTCCACCCTGAAAAATTCCCTGGACCAGCGGACCATTGCCCATGCCTACCTTTTTTCCGGGCCCCGGGGCTGCGGAAAGACCAGCGCCGCCCGGATTCTGGCCCGGTCCCTGAACTGCGAAAAGGGGCCCACCGCCAACCCCTGCGGGGTTTGCGCCAACTGCCGGGAAATCGCCGCCGGTTCCAGCCTTGATGTGATCGAAATAGACGGGGCCAGCAATACATCGGTTAATGATGTGCGGCAGATCAAGGACGAGGTGCTTTTCCCCCCCCAGGGCGGGACTTACAAGGTCTACATCATCGACGAAGTTCACATGCTTTCCACCAGCGCCTTCAACGCCCTGCTTAAAACCATAGAGGAGCCTCCCCCCTACATCGTCTTTATCTTTGCCACCACCGAACTCCACAAAGTACCGGCCACCATCAAAAGCCGCTGCCAGCAGTTTGCCTTCCGCCTTATCCCCATGGAAACCATCAAGGCCATTCTTAAAGACCTTTGTGACGAGATGAAAATAGAGGCCGAAGATGAGGCCCTTTTCTGGATTGCCCGGGAATCCACCGGCAGTCTGCGGGACGCCTTTACCCTTTTTGATCAGGTGGTTTCATTTTCCTCCGGGCATATCCGCACGGAACTTATCCGGGAAAAACTGGGGCTGGTGGGACTTGAGCGCCTGAATGAATTGGCGGAAGCTTCCGTGGAGGGGAACCTGAAGGGGGGCCTTGAAATTCTGGACGCCATCCTCTCCTCCGGGGTAGCCATCGAACAGTTTGTCATTGATATGGCCGGATATTACCGGAGCCTCCTGCTGCTAAAAAATTCGGTAACCCGGGAGTCCCTTTTGGGATACCCGGCGGATCGTTTTTCGGCGAAGGTCCTGGAAAAACTGGACTCCCCCAGGCTGGAACAGGCTTTGGAACTGCTCCTCGACTGCTACCGGGACATACGGTACTCCGTTTCCCCCCGGTTTGAGGCGGAAACCCTGGTTTCCAAGCTTTCCTGGCTAAAAAACTGGATTCCGCCGGTGGAATTAAGGGCGGCTGTGGAGCAAGCCCGGAAAGCCCTGGACAGCGGAGGATCAGGTCCCCGGCCCAGTCAGCCCGGAAGCCCCCCAAAGGCCGCCGTCCCTTCCCTAAGCCAGGAATTCCTGCGAAGGGTGGCGGCCCGGGAATCCCACTCCCCCCGCACGGAAAGGACGGGTCCGGATTCCGCCGAGGCGGATACCCAGGAGGATGATACGCCCATGTGGAACAGGCCGGAGCGGGGCCAAACGGCTTTGGACAGCCAGGTCCAGCAGGTGCTTCGGATTTTCCGGGGAACCGTGGTTCCCGGTGGAAATCCGGCTTCCGACGGGGAAGGGAGGAACCGGTGACTATCAACCCCTTTGACATTCTTAAAAATGCCCAAAAACTACAGGACCAAATGGGGGCCCTCCAAAATAAGCTGGCCGCCATAGTGGTTACCGGTTCATCCGGCGGCGGGATGGTGGAAATCGATCTTAACTGCAGGATGGACGTGCTGGCGGTCCGTATCACGGCGGAGGCCGCGGAGGACCTGCGGATGCTCCAGGATCTGGTAATGGCCGCCTTTACATCGGCCCTGGAAAAGGTAAAGGAACGCAGCGGCAGGGAGATGGGCGCCCTGGCCTCCGGTCTGGGCGTTCCTCCGGGGAGTTTTCCCGGCCCGGTAAGCCAATGAGCGATCCCGTCCGCCGGGAGGGCGGCGCCATCGACCGGCTTACGGCCCTCCTCTCCAAACTGCCGGGGTTGGGGAAAAAAAGCGCCGGCCGTATCCTCTACCACATCCTGGAAGGCGATCCTGCCTACGCCAAACTGCTTGCCGTGGAACTCGCCCGGCTCCACGAGGCAATCCGCCGCTGTTCACTCTGCGGCGGCTTTACCGAAACCGATCCCTGCCCCATCTGCGCCGACCCTGACCGGGATCACGGCCTTATCTGCGTCGTTGAACGGCCCCAGGACCTAAGAATCATCGAAGAATCCAGGGAATTCAACGGTATATTCCATGTTTTAGGGGGACTCATCGCGCCCCTGGACGGTATAGGGCCGGACAAACTCAAAATAGGGGAACTGCTGAACCGAGTCCGCCGGGACGGGGCCCGGGAACTGATCCTGGCCTTCAACCCCACCATCGAGGGGGATACCACCGCCTTATACCTGCAAAAAATCCTCAAAGACCTGGGGGTAGAGATAAGCCGCCTGGCCTCCGGCCTGCCTGTGGGGGGGGATTTGGAATACGCCGATAAACTTACCCTGTCCCGCAGCTTCCGGGGCAGAATCAAACTGTAGGCGGCTTCTAACGGTGGAATTTGAGTTTTTTAAGCGCTTGTTGTTCAAGAGCCAAAATTTTTGAACAAGCCTATTTTATTCTTCTAAAACACTCGTCAATTACCGGGTTCAGCGAGGGCAGCTTAAAGCCCTGTTCCGCAAGCAGCCGGCACTCGTCGCTTTCCGCCCAGTTCATATAGGGGTCCGAATAGTGATCCCTAAGGTAGCCGTATACCGTATCTTCGGCCATTTCCGGCAGGGTAAAAAACAGACCTTTGCCGGCCCCCAGGACCTTGCGGATCGCCGGGCGGGCCTGGGCAAGGAAACGGTCCTGGTAGAGATCGTAACTGCGGCCCGAAAGCTGCCGCAGCCGGTCCGATACGGAACCTGCCGCCGGAAGCACGGCAGCCGGCGCGGCGGTCCGTGCCCTCAGACGGGGAAGCTTTGCCGGGGCGGGGGATTTGGAAACAACTCCAGGCTTAGCCGCCATGGCCGCCGGTTTAGGATCTGGTGGTTTAGGAGCCGCCGGTTTAGCCGGAACAACGACGGGCTCCTCTGCCGGAACAGGGGAGGGCTTTTTCGGGACTTCCCGCTTGGGAACGGCCCCTGGGCTTTCCGATTTCACCGGGGCCGCCGGTTTAGGGGCCGGGGTTTTGGAAACAGCCGCAGACCTGGCTGCTGCGGCCGCCGGTTTAGGGGCCGGGGGGACGCTGTTCTTTGCCGCCATGACGGCCCTGTCCATGCCAAACTTGATCTCCCGCCACCTCTGCTGAAGATACCGGTCTCCCTGGATGGAATAATAATACCCCGTTACCAGCAGGGACATGACGCTGGTAAGAATCTCCTCGTCCCGGTGATTGGCCCCCCTGCCCTGGCGTATAGCCATGTAAACCGTATGGTTCTTCGTCCCGTGTTTCCGGGAATAAAGAAAAAGTATCTGCTCAAAAGAAACGTCATTGATCAGGTTCCAGTATTTCGCGCAGTAAGCCAGAGTCTGATCCTCAATCCGGCTAAAGCCGGGGGGAATTTCGATCCGTTCAAGGTCCTCCCTGGAGAAAACCACGGCGGAAAAATCAATTAACACCGAGGCGCTTTCCTTCGCCTTCCGGCTTTGTTCCCGCTGCCTCCGTCTCCGCTCCTCCTCCAGAACCGGCAGGGACCGGGACAGGTAGGACCGGACCATCTCCGCCGCCTGTTCCAGGGGCTTAACCTGGAAATCCAGCACCTGGGCATAACGGTACATCCGGTCCACCGCGGAAATTGCCTCGTACTGCTCCCGGGGGAAAAAGCGCAGAATATCTTCTATGGTCCTGATAGTGGAATAGACATCCTGCGTATCGCAGGCCCCTATCCTCTGGCTGATATATTCGATAAGTTTGCGGACCCGCTCCAAAGCCCGTTCAGCCAAACGGCGGTAGCCCACCGCCAGGAGCCGGGGATACAGGGGGTCCCTGCTGCGGTAAGCGTGGAGCAGGGCCATGCGGAGAACGTCATCGGGGTAGCGGGGTTTAAGGTAAAGCTGGTAAACATTGAGGGCCTGGGGACCCTGACCGGAGCTTCGGAGGTAACAGTACCGCTCTATATCGGGATCGCTGCCGGCCAGGAGTTGGGGGTACTCCTGCCTGAATAATTCCTCCTGAATCTCCCTAATGTCCATAACTCATCATAGAATTTAGCCCCCCCTTTATGCAATGAAAACCCCCTGCTATGATAATATAGATGAATAGCGGAGGATTTATGCGCATTAGCGGCAGTATTTCAAAAACTTCATGTATTTGTGGGATAATTCTGGCCCTGATGGCCGGCTGTAAACGGACTGAGGTCTCAAGTTCCGGTTCTTCAAAGAGTCCGGAAGACAACGCCCTGGGGGACAGCCTTTTCGCCCGGATCAGTACCGGTTCTTCAAAGAGTCCGGAAGACAGCGCCCTGGGGGACGGCCTTTTCGCCCGGATCAGTACCAGCCAGGGCGATATTGTGATCCGCCTGGAATACGAGAAAGCACCCCTTACGGTTTGTAATTTTGTGGCCCTGGCGGAAGGAAAGATGAATGTGGCCCAGGGCAAACCCTTTTATGACGGTCTGAGCTTCCACCGGGTAATCCAGGATTTCATGATCCAGGGCGGCGACCCCGCGGGCAACGGTACCGGGGGGCCGGGTTACCAGTTCCCCGACGAGATAGAACCCAGCCTAAAGCACGACGGTCCGGGGATCCTCTCCATGGCCAACGCCGGACCGGGAACCAACGGCAGCCAATTCTTTATTACCCATGTGGAAACCCCCTGGCTTGACGGCAAGCATACGGTTTTCGGAAAAGTAGTGCGGGGGCAGCAGGTGGTAAACGCGGTCAAACAGGAAGACAAAATACAGAGCGTTAAAATCATCCGTAACGGGGCGGGGGCTGGCGCTTTTAAGGCGGATCAGGAGAGCTTCGACAGCCTTCTACGGAACTCCCTCGCCGCGGAGGCGGCAAAGAAGGAAGCCCGGCGGGAGGCGGATATTGCCCAAATAGCCGCCCTGTTTCCCAATATCACCCCCAGTCCCCTGGGGGTTCTCTACCGGATCACGGAGGAAAGTTCCGGCGCTAAACCGGCGGCGGGGGACACGGTACAGATGAACTACCAGGGCATGTTCCTGGACGGCAGGGTTTTCGATTCCTCCGACATAAGCGGCCCCCTGGAATTTCCCGCCGGGCAGGGCATCATCCTGCCGGGCCTCGATGAAACCGCCCTGGACATGAGGCTGGGGGAAAAGCGGCTGGTGATTATCCCCCCGGAACTGGCCTACGGGGAACAGGGGGCCGGCGGGGTTATTCCCCCCAACAGCTACCTGGTATTTGAAATGGAACTGACGAACATCATCCGGCCTACGGAGCAGTAACGGAAACCAGGCGGTAGTCCCCGTCATCCAGGAGCTTGAACAGGGTCCCGGAACTGACAACCACCGCCCTGTCTTCGCGGACAAAGATCGCCTCCGTATCCGGCAGGCTCTCTACCAGGGCAAGACCCTTTTCCAGGCCCAGGGCGAAGGCGGCGGTGGAAAGGGCGTCCGCGTCGGTAGAGCTGTCCGCGATGATAGTCACCGATAAAAGGCCGTTCCATACCGGGTATCCGTCCCTGGTGGAAAGGATATGGTGGTAACGCCGGCCCCCTTCCTCAAAGACCCGTTCATACACCCCGCTGGTAACTACGCTTTTATCCTTCAGTTCCAGGACCCCCAGGTAGACTCCCCGCTCCCTCAGGGGGTCTTGAATCCCAATGCGCCAGTTTTTCCGGCCCCGCCTTTCTCCCAGGGCAAAGATATTGCCCCCCAGGTCTATGATGGCCCGGCGCTTTACGGGCAGCCGGAAAACGCCGGGGAGGCCGGTCTTTTCCCGGATAATCGCCGCGGCCCGGTCCGCCGCGTAGCCTTTGGCGATAGCCCCCAGGTCCAGGGCTTGGCCCCGGCGGCGGAGAAAGGCAGTCCCCGCCTTCCGGTCTATAAGGAGGTCCTTCCAATCCACCAGGTCCAGGGCCTCCTGAATCCCGGCGGCGCTGGGGAGGCGGGGGCTTTCCCCCCCAATACCCCAAAGCCTTACCAGGGGGCCCACGGTGGGATCAAAGGCCCCGGCGGAGAGTTCCGCATAATAACAGGCCCTTTCCAGGACATCGAGAAGCTCCTCCGGCGCCTGCACCGGCCGTATCCCGGCATTTTGATTGATCAGGTCCAGGGCTGTAGCCCCCTCTCCCTTCGGCCCGGAGGATGCGGGGGTAAAAGCCATAATACCCTCTACCCTGCGGAATTCGGCGAATACGGCGTCGTACTCCGCCTTGGTCCCACCCTCGAACAGGTTTACGCCGCAGACCGTCCCCAGAACGGATTCCCACTGGGCGGGGACTTCCCGGAAGCAGGAAAGACAGAGAAAAGCAAAGAAGGGAAGAAGGAACAAACGGTACATAGACGGAGTATAACAAGGCAACTAATACCGCGTTTAGTATACAGGGCATTGGCATTTACTTTTTTTATCGTGTTAGTTAAGGAGGGGGGGCACAGGGCTTTCAAATGCGGGAAAGGCCGTGCCGCATCATCCAAGTACAGCCTGCGGCTGTTCATCCCGGCCTCCCCTCGTTTCGTAGTCCTCGTGCCAAACCCTGCGGGTTTGCCCCTGCGGTCTACTCCACTACCCCCCCTTTTGTACAGGCGCGGCCATACCGGCGCGCACACCAGCCAAGCCAAAGCCTGGCTGCGTTCATTCGCCGGAAGCATAGCGCGACTATACAAATTTGGCTAAAATATGACTATACTAGAATAATTTACATGGTGAAGCTTGTATTAGTTAAAGGATATGGATTATGGGTAAAGAGGAGTCGTCCTTTGCTTTGCTCGGCAGAAAGATTTTTTTTCTAAATCCCCTGCCGCCGGTTCAAAATGAGGTGGTCAACGAACTGATCCAGCGGGAATATGAGGCTTATGTGGCAAGGGACCGCACGGCCCTGCGGCGGAGCCTCAAGGAACTCCCCGGTTCCATAATTTTTATTGACATTGATCAGATTGTTACGGAAAAAGAATGGGAGAACTGGATTCGGGAACTGATGAAGGCCGAGGGCCTGGAGGATATTAGAATCGGTATCCTTACCGGCAACCGGAGCGATCTGCTGCAGAACAAATACGCCAATATGCTCAAGCTGCCCGGGGGTTATACCATGCTTCACCGGGATCTTAAGATTACGATTGCCCAAATTCTTAACATCCTTAACGCCAATAACGCCAAGGGAAGACGTAAATACCTGCGGGCCAATACCGGAATGGAAGGGCAGACGGTGGTGAACTTTCCCCTGGGGGGGCAGTTTTTAAGCGGGACTGTCAGCGACATCAGCAGCGCCGGTTTTTCCTGTGTTTTTAACACGGACCCCGGATTCTCCCAAAATTCCAGCTTTTCAAATGTGCAAATCAAGTTAAAGCATGTTATTATTAATGTGGAGGCCGTGATTCTTGGATCCCGGCCCGAAGGAAAAGACAAGATGTATGTGGCCCTTTTTACCGAGAGGATTTCCCCGGATACCCAGATTAAAATTCGTAAATATATCCAGGTAAATATTCAAGCCCGGATGGATGCCCTGATTGGAAAGAACGCATGAACGGCGATACGGTTAGTATTCTTGGCAGAAAGGTCTTCTTTCTTTACCCCTCGGCGATGATCAAAAACACCATTGTCCAGGAGCTTATTCAGCAGGAATATGAGGTATATGTCGTTAAAAACCACGAGGCCCTGCTGAGATACCTGAAGCAGAACGGCGAACCGGTGGTTTTTATAAATATCAACGAGGGGCTGGATAAAGCCCGCTGGGAAGAATGGGTTCGTTCCGCCTTAAGTCCGGGGGGAGCTTCCAAAGTCTGTATCGGTATTCTTACCAACACCAATGATGACGCCCTCCGCAATAAATATGTTACAGAGATCGGCGTACAATGCGGTTTTACGGTAGTCAAGTCCGATGTAACCACGGCGCTTCGCCAGATCCTGGAAAACCTGCGGGCGGCGGCGGCCAAGGGCCGCCGCAAGTATCTGCGGGCCGGTAAGGAGATCGGGGCTTCCCTTAACCTCCCCCTGAACAATACCTTTATTAACGGCCAGATCAGAGACATCAGCGCCGTGGGCTTTTCCTGCATACTGGATCAGAATCCCGATCTGGCGAAAAACGCCCTGCTTCAGAATATCCAGCTCAAGCTCCAGGGCCGCATACTCAAGGTGGAGGGGATCGTTTACGGTTCCAGGGACGATGAGGAAGGCCGCTGTTATGTGTTCCTCTTTACCCAGCGGGTCGATTCCGATACCAGGGCCCGGATCCGGGACAGTATTCAGCAGCATCTCCAGGCCAGGATGGACGAAGAACTTAAATAGAGTCTGTCCGCAGGTACATTGGCGCTGTTCAAAAACCGGGACTCCAGGCCCGTAAGCTCCTAAGAAACCGCTCTTTAAGGCCGCCGGCGGGCAGATCCCATTTTACACAGATTTGACATAACACAAAGCTCAGGTTTGACATTCCGGGTGTATTGATTATTCCAGAATTTTTGCTTTGCGGATAACCTGCGGAACCGTTCTGTTCCGTGGAGTTTCGTAAACCGGTACACAAGGAGTGCAAGATGAAGAAGTTGATTGTTCTGGCCCTGGCCGCGCTGATGGCGGCTCCCGCCTTTGCAAGGGGCAGAGGGGATTCCGGCGCGGCGGAAAGGCGCATCGTTGTCATGTCCAGGGAAGACGGTTCCGGCACCCGGAGCGCCTTTACCGAACTATTTGAGGTGCTGGACGCGGCCAAAAAGGACAACATTACCCCCTCCGCGGAAATAACCAACAGTACCGCGGTAATGATGACCTCGGTGGCCGGAGATCCGGCGGCGATTGGCTACATCTCCCTGGGTTCCCTTAATGACACGGTAAAGGCCCTGAACATCGACGGTGTGGCGGCCACCGCGGCAAACGCGGCAAACGGAACATATAAGATCGTCCGTCCCTTTTACATCGCTGTCAAGGGAGATGTAAAAGCCCCAGCCCAGGATTTTATCAATTTTATTTTAAGTAAAAACGGCCAGGATGTGGTAGAGAAAAACGGCTGTGTCCGTATGCCGGATCAGGGTCCCTTTACCAGCGCCAGGCCGGCCGGCAAGATCGTGGTGGCCGGTTCCTCATCGGTTACTCCGGTCATGGAAAAGCTTGTGGAAGCTTACGCCATTCTTAATCCCGGCGCTTCAATTGAAATCCAGCAAAGCGATTCCTCCACCGGCATGAACGCCGCCATAGAGGGAATCTGCGACATCGGCATGGCATCCCGGGAACTCAAGGGCACAGAGACGGACAAGGGGCTCCGGGGAATCCAGATCGCCACCGACGGCATCGCCGTCATCGTCAACAAAAGCAACACCCTCAACGGCCTAACCAAGGAACAGGTAAGGGGCATTTATCTGGGTGAAGCGGGGACCTGGAACTCGATTAAATGAAAGAAAAAATACTGCACGGCGTCTTTGCGGCGGCGGCCTGTGTTTGTATCTCCTGCGTGATCCTGATCTGCCTGTTTCTCTTTGTCAACGGCGTTCCGGCTATCGGCAAGATTGGGCCGCTGCGCTTTCTCCTGGGCAGAACCTGGAAACCGGGCAGTGATCTGTTCGGTATCGCGCCCATGATACTGGGCAGTATTTATGTTACCGCAGGGGCCGTCATCTTTGGCGTGCCCCTGGGGGTACTAACGGCGGTTTTTATGGCCAAGTTCTGCGGGAAAAAGCTGTATAGGTTTCTTGCCCCGGCGGTCGGCCTTTTAGCGGGGATACCTTCGATAATTTATGGTTTTTTCGGCCTGGTGGTCATGGTCCCCGCCCTGCGGGAACTTTTTGGCGGCAGCGGGAAAAGCCTCCTTACCGCCTCCCTGCTCCTGGCCTTCATGATCCTTCCCACCATCATCAGTATTTCTGAAACATCTATCCGGGCCGTACCGGAAAGTTACTACGAGGGGGCCCTGGCCCTGGGGGCCACCCACGAGGAGGCGGTCTTTTTTGCCATCCTCCCCGCGGCCCGGCAGGGAATAATGGCGGGGGTGGTTCTTGGCATTGGCCGGGCTATCGGGGAAACCATGGCGGTTATCATGGTGGCGGGGAACCAGGCCGTAATCCCCCAGGGGCTCTTCCAGGGCCTGCGGACCCTTACCGCCAACATCGTACTGGAGATGGGTTATGCCGCCGACCTTCACCGGGAAGCCCTTATATCCACGGCGGTGGTTCTTTTTATCTTTATCCTGATAATAAATGTCCTTCTTTCCTTAAGCAAAAGGAAGGCCGAAGGGTGAAACATAAAACTAAGATTCTGCCGGCCCTGCTCAGGCTGCTTGTAGTGGCCTCCGCGGGAATTACCATGGGCCTTGTCCTTTTTCTTTTCGGCTATATCCTGATCCGGGGTATCCCCAGCCTTTCCCCGGAACTTTTCTCCCTCTATTACACCACCGATAACGTTTCCCTCCTGCCCGCCCTGGTAAATACGGTGCTTGTTACCATGGCGGCCCTGGTAATCGCCGTTCCCGTGGGAATATGTTCGGCGATATGGCTGGCGGAATATTCCCGCCGGGGCAGCCGCCTAATTCTGGCGGTCCGCCTTGCCGCGGAAACCCTGGCGGGAATCCCCTCGATAATTTACGGCCTCTTCGGGATGCTCCTCTTTGTCATATTTCTGGGCTGGGGTTATTCGCTTTTGGCGGGGGCCTTTACCCTGGCGATCATGGTACTGCCGGTGATCATGCGGACCACCGAGAATGCCCTGCTTTCGGTCAGCGATTCCTACCGGGAGGGCAGTTTTGCCCTGGGGGCGGGAAAGCTGCGGACCATATTTGCCATCGTGCTGCCCGCCGCCATGCCGGGAATCCTGTCGGGGGTAATTCTCTCCATCGGCCGGATCGTGGGAGAGACGGCGGCGCTGATCTTTACCGCGGGAACCGTGGCAAAGATGCCGAACAGCCCCATGTCCTCGGTGCGGACCCTGGCGGTCCACATGTACAGCCTTGCCAGCGAAGGCTTACATATTAAACAGTCATACGCCGCCGCGGTGGTGCTGCTGGTTCTGGTGGGGGGCATAAACGCCCTGGCGGGCATGGGGGCCAAAAAAATAGGGCAGGTCTCAAATGGATAAAAGCCAAATTGACAAGATCAGCATATCGGGGGTAAATCTGCACTACGGCGCCCTCCATGCCCTTAAAAACGTCGATCTTTCTATCGGGGCAAATGAGATAGCCGCCTTTATCGGCCCTTCTGGATGCGGCAAGTCCACCCTCCTGAAAACCATAAACCGGATGAACGATTTAATTGAGGACTGCCGTATCGACGGAAAGGTGCTGCTTGACGGGGAAGATATTTACGGCGCTATGGATGTTACCCTGCTGCGCAGGCGAATCGGCATGGTCTTTCAGAAGCCCAACCCCTTCCCCATGAGCATTTACGACAATATCGCCTACGGGCCCCGGACCCACGGCCTTAAATCCAGGGTAAAGCTGGACGACGTAGTCGAAAAATCCCTGCGGGACGCGGCGATATGGGACGAAATAAAAGACCGGCTTAAAAAAAACGCCCTGTCCCTTTCCGGCGGACAACAGCAGCGACTCTGTATTGCCCGGGCCCTGGCGGTTAATCCGGAGGTACTCCTCATGGACGAACCCACCAGCGCCCTGGACCCCATTTCCACCTCAAAAATAGAAGATCTTGCGGCGGAGTTAAAGAAACAATACACTATTGTTATCGTTACCCATAATATGCAGCAGGCAGCCCGGATTTCCGATAAAACCGCTTTTTTCCTTCATGGTGAAATTGTCGAATTCAATTCCACGGAGGCAATCTTTTCCATGCCCCAGGATAAGCGTACCGAAGATTATATTACAGGGAGATTTGGCTGATGCGCGAAAGTTACCATAGGCAGCTCGAAAATCTGCATACCGAACTTATACGCATGGGGGCCCTCTGCGAGGATGCCATTGCCAATGCGGTAAAAACCCTGGTAGACAGGGAAAGCGGTCTGCGGGAAAAAGTCTGGGAATTGGAAAGGGAAATTGACATGAAGGAACGACAGATCGAATCCTTCTCCGTGCATCTCCTCCTCCGTGAACAGCCGGTGGCCGGAGACCTGCGGCAAATAACGGCGGCCCAACGGATGATCACCGACATGGAACGCATCGGCGATCAGGCGGCGGACATAGCGGAACTTACCCGGTTTATCGAAGACCCCCGGCTTATACAGGGCATCCCCATAGATGAGATGGGGAAGGCCGCCTCAAAGATGCTTACCGACAGCGTGGACGCCTTTGTGGCGGCGGACCTGGAAAAAGCATATTCGGTAATGGCCTACGACGATGTGGTGGACGAGTTCTTCAAAAAGGTAAAAACCGAATTGATCTCCCTTATTTCAAAAAACAGCGGCGCCGGGGAAACGTACATGGATTTGCTCATGATAGCAAAATACCTTGAGCGTATCGGCGATCACGCGCAGAATATCGCCGAGTGGGTAGAATACTACATCACCGGGAAGCGGAGATGAGCCGATTGGTATACCTGGTAGAAGACGATGCGAGTATAAGAGAACTGGTGATCTACACCCTGCAGAATACCGGCTTTGAGGCCCGGGGTTTTTCCGGGGGGGAAGAGTTTTGGCAGGGACTGCGGGAACGTCTGCCTTCCCTGGTGATATTAGATATAATGCTTCCCGGGGAAGACGGGCTGGCGATCCTCAAGCGGCTGCGTTCCCATGAACCCACCAGGCGGCTGCCCATTATGATGCTTACCGCCAAAGGCGCGGAATATGACAAGGTTCTGGGGCTGGACTCCGGGGCCGACGATTATATGGCAAAGCCCGCGGGTATGATGGAACTGGTGGCCAGGGTAAAAAGCCTGCTGCGGCGCACAGAAACCCAGGCAGAAAGGGATGAGTACCGGACCGGCGGACTTTATGTGAATATTCCCCGGCATCTGGTCATGGTCAACGGTGAAGAAGTCAGCCTTACCCTTAAAGAATTTGATCTCCTGGTGTACCTGATAAGCAATTCCGGGATCGTCCTTTCCCGGGAGCGAATCCTCCAGGCGGTATGGGGCTACGCCCTGGCCCTGGAAACCCGGACCGTGGACACCCATATCCTTACCCTGCGGACCAAGCTTAAAAGCTGCGGCACCCTGATAGAAACCGTGCGGGGGGTAGGTTACAAAACGGAGGACGTGGATGAGGCGTAAGATTCTCCGGTTTGTCTGCGCCTTGACGGGTCTTTCGATCGTATTAACCGCCGTCTTTATCCATTTTGTCCTTTATTGGGATTATTCCCAGATGATGAAATACGATATTGCCGCCGAAGCCGAATATATCAGGACGGGAATTGAAATGTCCGGCCCCGCTTACCTGGCCTTCCTCCGGCGGGGAGAACGGCAGCCGGGGGTCCCGCTTACCCGTATTACCCTTATCGCCGCCGACGGCCGGGTACTTTTTGATACCGACGCCGGGGCGGGGAATATGGAAAATCACCTTTCCCGCCGGGAAATACAGGAGGCGATCAACACCGGTCTGGGGGAAGAAACCCGTCTTTCTGAAACTATCGGGAAGCGGACTTACTACCGGGCCTTTAAGCTGGACAGCGGAGAGATTCTGCGGACCGCCAGGACCACGGAAAGCGTGTTCATTTCTCTTATCCGTCCTATTATGATCACTATCCTTATTGCCCTGATCATCTTCGCCGCCGCTGTGGAGATTAGTTCCCGTATTACCGGTACGCTGGTGGCCTCTATTAACCGCCTAAATCTTGACAACCCTGAAGATAATGTTACCTACGAGGAACTTACCCCATTGTTATCCCGGTTAAAAAAACAAAACGATACGATTGCCTCCCAGCTTTCCGGGCAGCGAAAGAAACAGCTCGAATTTACCGCCATTACCGACAATATGCGGGAAGGTTTAATTATTCTGGACCGGGACGCCCTTATCCTCTCCTGCAACAAGAGCGCCCTGCGGCTTTTGGATATTCGCCGGGAAAACATTGAAAACCAAAATGTGCTGGTTATCCGCCGGGATGAAAACTTCCGCCGGGTGGTGGAGAAGGCAATGTCCGGCTTTGCCGCGGAGACTCTGCTTTCCTCCGGGGAAAGGCATTTGCAGCTTATCGCCAACCCCGTAATGGATCAGGACATTATGGGGATGGTTCTGGTTATTTTGGATGTAACAGAACGAGAAGACCGGGAAAAACTGCGCCAGGAATTTTCCGCCAATGTTTCCCATGAACTCAAAACCCCCCTCATGGCTATCTCCGGCTACGCGGAAATAATGGCCGCCGGTCTGGCAAAGCCGGAGGATATGCGGCATTTTTCCCAAAATATCTACGACGAAGCCCAAAGGCTTATCACCCTTATCGGCGATATTCTTATGCTGTCCCGGCTTGACGAAGGGGAAGAATCCCCGCCCGCCGAACAGGTAGAACTTCTCGCCCTGGCGCGGGACATGGCGGACCGCATAAGAAGCGCCGCGGCGGAGAAGGGTCTTTCCATTACCGTCGGGGGCCAGGAAGCGGCAATTATGGGAATACCGGGGATTCTGGAGGAGATGATCCACAATTTACTGGACAATGCGGTAAAGTACAATAAACCGGGGGGGAGCATACAAATAACCGTGGCAAAAACGGAAAAAGAGACGCTGTTTTCTGTCGCCGATACGGGGATCGGTATACCCGGCGCGGAGCAGGAACGGATTTTTGAACGTTTTTACCGGGTAGACAAGAGCCGTGGCAAGGCCGCCGGGGGAACGGGCTTAGGTCTTTCGATTGTCAAACACGGTGCGGCCCTGCACAGAGCCCAGGTGGAAGTACAAAGCGACGGCAAATCGGGCTCCTGTTTTACGCTGCGCTTCCCCTAATACCGGCAATTTTTCCGGAGATAAGGGGGAACCCCTGGCCTGTAGATTACGAAACTACGCAATTTTTACAGGTTATTTGCCAGCCGGAACAAGAGGGGTTACCGGCTTTAGATCTGCCCATACCAGGGGGAGGCCGTATTTTTCGGATATGGCTATAGCATCTTTTTTTGCCGCTTCGCTGAATTCTCCGGCTGTCATTCCCTTCCGTTCATCCTGGATCATAAGCCGGGCCGCATGTATCTCCCGGACAGGCAGGGGTTCGTCCGCTATAGCCGGATCGTTCATGTAATCCTGTATCGTCTTCATAAATCTTTAAAATCTCCGCAGACCTGTAGATCCCAACTGAGAATTACTCAATAACCGCTGCCCCGGAAGCGTCCGGGGCGTTCTGCCTGGCGAGAAAAGCGAGCGCCCTTTGGTGGACCATGGCATTATACTCCACCGCCGTCATCCCCTTACGTTCCTCGTGAAGCTTCAAACGGATCGCGTGGACTTCCCGGAGGGCCTCCGGCTCATCGGCGAGATCGGGATCGCCTAGGTAATCTTCAAGGGTTTTCGTCATGGTCTATCACCTCCGCAGGGGTATGAATGAGCCTCCGCGGGGCAAGCCCCGCGGTATCTTTAGCGTTGCTTTAGTCAGAACGGAGGCTCGGTCGTAAGGAAATTTATAATACCGTCTGGTTTAATGCCAAATTCTTGTAAACGT
>JAIRNB010000251.1 GCA_031258265.1 Treponema sp.
TCCGAAGCGGGGTCCATGACCTGCCAAACCGTGGTCCGGGAACATACCTACGCATATTGTATGTCCAAGGCCGCGCTGAACATGCAGAGTCATATTTTACAGAATTCCCTGGTTAAATATGGGGTCAAGGTCCTGGCGGTGGATCCCGGCTATCTGCGGTCCTACATCACCGGCAGGCTGAATTTAGAGGCCACGGTGGAACCGGCGGACAGCGCCAGGGGGATTCTCAATTTAGTCAAAACCCAGCGGGACCCCGGGGGCCACATGTACTTTTACTACAACGGCAGGGAAATGCAATACTAGCAGCCTGTTGCACTTGTAGATTTTTTGCCTAGGCGCCTGTGGCGCCCTATATGCAAAAAATCACGATTATTGCACTGCTTTCGGGCGGGAATAGTATTTTAACGATTCTTCGTAGTGGTTTTTATCGAGTTCCGCAAAGCCCTCCTCCGACAGGAAGGCGCGGATATGGAAGCAGAGATTACAGGAGGAGGGGTAGTTTTTTTCCGGGACAAAACCCCGGCCCCCGGCGAAATCCAGAAGGGCGGCGGGGCCCTTTTCGTATAGAATTTCAAAAACGGGGTACTTCCCCGCCGGAATCCCGTCCACCGCCTCCGCCAGGGGGAGCCGGATACCCGTACAGCCGGGGGGAATAAAATAACCGTCCTGATCCACATGGAAATGGCCGGTGCTAAGAAGATCCCCGCAGGGGGAATTTTTCGCGCCGCCGCCAAAAAGGTCCGCCAGGCTATGGAAGGAGCCGTATTCCTCTTCGATGTTGACGGCCCTGCCCCCAAGCCTGATACCGTAGGAATGGGCAGTATTACTGATGTAACCGGACCGCAAATGTTTCTCCAGTTCTTCCCGGGAATGGGCCGATGAATGTTCCAGGACGGAGAGGGGGCGGAGAAACTGCCGCTTCCAGAGGAAATATGCCATCCCCGTTTCATCGCAGAGCTTCGCAAGTTTAAGGGGGAGCCCGTAGGGAACATGCTCCGCGTGGAAGGGGTCCAGGGAAATACACAGGGCGCTTACCCCTTCGGCGGCCAGGGCGCGGAGCGTCTCCCGGGCTTCCTTTTCCCGGACGGCCCAAAAGGCGTTTGTTTCCACATAGTCAAGGCTGATGCCGGCGGCGTCCAACTGACGGACGGCCATGAGGAGGCCCTCAATATCCAGAAAAGGCTCCCCGCCCCCGATGTGTACCGAACCGATGCCCCCCCGGCGGAGGACGCCGCAAATTTCCTTCATGGTATCCATGGCGATATAACCCCCGGTCCTCGTGGGAGAACAGGCGTAGAGGCAGTGCCGGCAGGCGGCGTTACAGCGGTAGTTCACCATGATCCCGCCGTGGTACAAATGTCCGGTTTTAAGCATTGAGGCCCCCTTAAAAACCTTAACCGGGCCCCCGCCCGCCGTTAAACCTTTCGCGTTTTAGAAAGCGCCCCCGCCCGGCTTCGGCGGAAAATATGCCGTCCCGCAGTAACACTGTTCCCCTGGAGATCACCGTGTCCACCGCGCCCTGAATTTCCATTCCCTCGTAGGGGGAGTAATCCACACGGCTGTGGATACCCTCCCGGCGGATCGTCCATCTTTTCTCCGGATCAATGAGAACCAGGTCCGCCTCCGAGCCTTCACTAATAGTTCCCTTGCGGGGGTACAGGCCGAAGAGTTTCGCCGGATTGGTGGAACAAAGTTCCGTAAAGCGGCGCAGGCTGATCCTCCCCCTGGCTACCCCTTCGGAAAAGAGGAGGGGGAGACGTTCTTCGATACCCGGCGCGCCGCCGGGACATTTGGTAAAATCGTCTTTCCCCAGGATTTTTTGGGTTTCAAAAAAGAAGGGGCAGTGATCGGTGGCCACCGTATCTATGCCGGCGGCCAGGGCCCCCCAAAGGGCCTCGTTATCGGCCTTTTTCCGCAGGGGGGGAGAGATAATGTACTTGAGGCCCTGATCTCCGGGCAGGTCGTAGAGGCTGTCGTCCAGCAGGAGGTACTGGGGGCAGGTTTCGGCGTAGATGTTCCGCTGCCCCTTCTCCCGGGCGGCCCTGATAAAGTCCAGGGCCAGGCCGTTGGACAGATGGACGATGTAGAGGGGCGCGCCGGAGGCTATGCGGGCCAGGAGGATCATCCGGTTTACCGCCTCCGCCTCACATTCGGCGGGCCTGGAGAGGGGATGGTAACGGGGGGACAATTTTCCTTCGGCAATAAACCTTTTCTGTAAAAGGCCGATTACCCCGTCGTTTTCCGGGTGGACGGTAACGAGAATCCCCGCGTCCCTGGCCTTTTCCAAAACCCGCAGGGCCTCCCCGTCGCCGGTTTTATAGCCGTAGGTTAAGTAAATCTTACAGCTTGTGATTCCCTGTCCGGCAAGATCGTCCAGGGCGGCAAGGATGCTGTCGTCCACATGCTGAATCACGGCGTGGAAGCCGTAATCAATGACCGCTTTTCCCCGGGCAAGATCGTGGTACTTTCGAATCTGATGATCCAGGGGGCAGCCGGGGGGCCCAAAGCCCGGATGATCGATGATGCTGGTGGTTCCCCCCCAGACGGCGGCCCTTGTGCCGGTATAAAAATCGTCACTGGCCAGGGCGCTGCCCGTATCCAGAGAGAGGTGGGTGTGGACATCAACGCCGCCGGGGATGAGAATTTTTCCCGTCCCGTCAATAATTTCCCAATCCCCCTGGCCGGGCATGGGGAAAGCGGCGCTTTCTCCGGGATTCCGGGGGGCGCTGATACGGCTTATCAGCTCCCCTTCTACCAGGACATCCCGCAGGGCCTCATCTTCCGGACCGGCCACCAGGGCGCCGGTAATGAATAATTTTTTGGCCATAGATTTTTGCCTGCCCGGTTTTCTTAAACCTTGACGTTTTTACTTTTTTTAACGCAAAACCGGTAAAGTGTAAAGCGGTGAACACCCAGCATCTGCGCAATTTCTATTTTTGAAAATCCCCGGGCCAGCAATTCCCGGATCTTATTTTCCTTGCCGGATAATTTAAGGTTTTTATTTTTACTGCCCTTGGGGCGTCCTATGTGTACCCCTTCGGCGGAGGCGCGGGCCAGGGCCTCCTTTGTCCGCTGGCTTATGAGGTTACGTTCTATTTCCGCGGAAAGCCCGAAGGCAAAGGCCAATACTTTACTGCTTATATCGGCGCCCAGGCGGTAGTTGTCTTTAATTGTCCAAAGCTGTATTTCCCGCTTCATGCACTGATTTAGAACATCCATGATCATAAAAAGGCTCCGCCCCAGCCGCGATAATTCAGAACATATTAAAATATCGTCCTTTTTAAGTTCCTCTAATAATCCTCCTAATTCCCTGTCCCCCACGTCTTTAGTTCCGCTGATTGTTTCTTCAACCCATTTGTTGATAGAAATATTATTTTTCTTGCAAAACTGGTTAATTTCAAACCGCTGATTTTCAACGGTTTGTTTTCCTGTACTTACACGGATATATCCGTAAATCATGGCGCACTCCTCCGCTTAATATGTTTGTTTTTAATATTTACAAAATATACCGCAGTACAATTTATATAATTCCATTCGATGTATTTACCATTTTCGGCTTTTATGGGGGAATAAAAAACCCTTGAACGGCACAGGGGCCGTTATTATATCTTTTACATGTGCCAGGGGAGAAGCGACAATAATTTCTTTATATAGCCTGCGGTTTTTTCCCAATTTGGGGGCATACGGAGGCGCTACGCGAAGCCGCAGGGGTTTAATTAACAAGCTACGGCTTTATTTCCCGGAGTTTCGCTTCGCGAAACTCCCGCACGCGCACTGCCCCGGTTAAAACCGGGGCGCATTTTTCAATTTGGGGGCATACGGAGGCGCTACGCGAAGCCGCATTGGTTTAATTAACAAGCTACGCTTGCTCCGCGCACTGGTGCGGCTAAAGCCACACCGCATGGTTTAACTATGGGGCATACGATGGCGCTAGGCCATGCCACGGTAGACTAATAAACAACCTGCGGTTGTTTGTTCTTGGCCTGCGCGAGGGATAGAGCGGAAATACTTTTGGCGAAGCCAAAAGATTGCAGCGATAGCCCGGTCCCCGCCCTTGCAAAGACAAGGGCGGGGATGCGCCCAAATATTTATCTTCGTAAACCGCTAGGCTTCTTCCCTGAAATACGGGAGACCCAGGGAGGCGGGGCTTTGGTACTTTTTCTGTTTTTTGCGGGTGATAAAAACCAGGACCAGGATGGTTGCCAGGTAGGGCAGCATGTCGAGGATCTGGGGGGAGGCAACGATTCTGAAGCCGGGGAGGCGGAATTCCATGCCCTGAAACTTGAAGCCGATGCCTTTGAGGGCGCCGAAGAGGTAGGCGGCGAAGACGGCCCGCAGAGGGTTCCAGGTGCTGAAGATGATTAGGGCTACGGCGATCCAGCCTGCTCCGGCGGTGATGTTTTCCTGCCAGCGGGGGACAAATACCAGGGAGAGGTAGGCCCCCCCGACGCCGCAGAGGAAGCCGCCCAGGACGATGTGGATGTACTTGTAAAGGTTTACGGGGATTCCCGACGCGTCGGCCACGGCGGGGCTTTCCCCCACGGCCCTGGCGTTGAGGCCGGGGCGGGTAAAGCGGAAATAGACGTACATGAGGACCGCCAGGACCATGCCGGCCAGGACATAGGGGCTTTGGTCGAAGAAAATCTCCCCCAGGATGGGAATCCGGGAAAGGAGGGGGACTTTACGGGGGGCGAAGGCGGCGGCTACGGATTCGGGGAGGGCCTTGCCGGAGAGTTCCTTCCCTAAAAAGCCGGAGACTCCGCCGCCGAAAATGGTGAGGATGAGGCCGGTGACTACCTGGTTCCCCCGGAGGCTTACGGTGATGAGGCCGTAGATGAGGGCCCCCGCGGCTCCGGCGATTCCGGCGGCAAAAATTGCCGCCAGGGGGCTGGCGCTGCTGAGGGCGGCGGAAAAGCCCACGGAGGCGCCCAGGAGCATCATCCCTTCTATGCCGAGGTTCATGTTGCCGATTCTTTCGCAGAGGATTCCCCCCAGGACGGCAAAGAGGATATGGGTTCCCATTTGTACGGAGCTGTGCAGAAAGGCGATCATGATTTTCCCCCCCGGACCAGGCGGTAACGGATAAAGAATTCGCTGCCCAGCACAAAAAAGATGATGATCCCCTGGAGTACCTGGGAAATGGAGGCGGGGATCTGGAGGGAACTCTGGAGGAAGCTGCCCCCCTGGATCAGCATGGAAAAGAGGAAGGACACGGCCAGGACCACCGGGGGGGAGAGGCGGGAAAGCCAGGTGGTGATCACCGCGGTAAAGCCCAGGCCCCCGGAGAGCTGTTCGGAGAGGCTCCGTTCCACCGCGGAAGCCTGCATCATCCCCGCTATGCCGCAGAGGCCGCCGGAGATCACGATGGCAGTGAACATGATCCGCAGTACGTGCATCCCCGCATAGCGGGCGGTGGCTTCGCTTTCCCCCAGCACGTCTATTTCGTAACCCAGGCGGGTCTTTTTCAGGACAAACCAGAGGGCCAGGCTAAGGACGATGGTGATAAGCCAGCCTGCATGGACCCCCAGGAGGCCGGGGAGTACGGCGTTAGGGCTAAAGGGGGCGATCTTGGGGAAGCCGGAACCTGCCGGGTCCCGCCAGGGCCCGTACTGGAGGTAGCTGACCCACTTGGCGGCCACATAGTTGAGCATGAGGGTGGCCAGGGTTTCACTGACGGAAAAGCGGGCCTTGAGGAAGGCGGGGATCATGGCCCAGGCGGCGCCAAAGGCCAGGGCGGTGATAAACATGAGGGGGAGGAGGAGGAGGGCCGGGAGGGAGGGGAAGGCAAAGGCCATGAGGGAAGCGCCGTAGGCCCCCATGTAGAACTGGCCTTCCTGGCCGATGTTCCAAAATTTCATCCGAAAGGCAACGAGGGTTCCCAGGGACAGGACCGAAAGGGGGATGGCCTTTTGGATGGTGTTCCGCAGGCGGTAGGCGGTGCCCAGGGAACCGGCGATGATTCTGCCGTAGATGTCCAGGGGGTTGTAGCCGAGGATCAGGATGATAAGCCCCGAGGCGAGCAGGGCGGCCAGGACTCCGGCCAGGCGCAGGCCGTTTTCCCGCAGGGGGGAGCTTTCCTCCCTTGGGACGATTCGCGGCATCAGGGGGACGATTCGCGGCATCAGGAAGCCCCCGCGCCCCTGTTCCGGGGGGAAGGGGGGACTTTTTCTTTTGGCCGCTTTTCTTCCGGCCATTTTTCTTTCGGCGGCTTTTCTTCTGATTGCTTTTCTTCTAGCCGTTTTTCTTCCGGTTGCTTTTCTTTTGGCCGCTGTCCCAGCATGAGGAGGCCGATTTCTTCTTTGGCGGTCTTCCGGGGGTCCACTATGGCCATGAGGCCGCCGGCGTGGATCACCATGATCCGGTCACAGAGTTCCCGCAGCACGTCGAGGTCTTCCCCAATGTAGAGAATCCCCACCCCCTCTTTCTTCTGTTCGTTGAGAAGCCGGTAAATGCCCATGGAGGCCCCGATGTCGAGGCCCCGGACCGGATAGGCGGTGATGAGGAGCCGGGGCCGGGTTTCTATTTCCCGCCCCAAGAGGACCTTCTGGATGTTCCCGCCGGAGAGTTTTTTTACCAGGTGCCGTACCGAGGGGGTGACCACCCCGTAGCGGTTCACGATTCCCTCCGCCCTTTGCTGGCCCCCCGCCCGGTCCACCAGCATACCCCTGCCGGAATCGTAGGACTTGAGGAGGATATTATCGGTAATGCTCATGCCCCCCACCAGGGCCATACCCAGCCGGTCTTCCGGGATGAAGCTCATGCTGATCCCCCGGGCTTTGATGATCCTGGGGGAAAGGCCCAGAATCTCCTCCCCCATGAAGCGGACGGAACCGGAATCCGCCCTGGCAAGGCCGGCGATGATCTCGCAGAGTTCCTTTTGACCGCTGCCGGCAATGCCGGCAACCCCAAGAATCTCGCCGCCGTGAATATCGAAGGACATATTATCAATGAGCGGCGGCCCGGCGGCGGCGGAAAGGGAAAGGTCCCTGATCCGCAGCAGGGGTTCCGGGCTCCATTCTGTTTCCACCCGCTGGATTTCCAGGCTTGTACCGGACCGGGAGGCCGCGGAACCCACCATGAGTTCCGCCAGGGCCTGGGGGCTTGTCTCCGAAGTTTTTACCGTGCCGGCGTTCTTCCCCTTCCGCAGTACCGTTACCCGGTCGCTGATCTCCATGACTTCCTGAAGTTTATGGGTAATGATGATGACAGCCCGGCCCTCCGCCTTCATACGCTTGAGCATGGCGAAAAGCCCCGCCGTTTCCTGGGGGGTAAGGACCGCGGTGGGTTCATCCAGGACCAGAACCCGGACCCCCCGGTAGAGGACTTTGACGATCTCCACGGTCTGCTTTTCGCCCACCGGCATATCGTAGATTCGCTTTCCGGGATCAACGGCAAGGCCGAAGCGTTCTTCGATTTTGGCGATCCTGCTTTTTATTTTTTTCGCGTCCGGGAAAAGCTTCCCCCCCTCGCCCAGGCTGATATTTTCCCAGGCGCTCATCACGGGGATAAGCTTGAAATGCTGGTGGACCATGCCGATGCCGGCGGCGATGGCGTCGTGGGGGGAACGGAAGATCTTCCGCTCCCCGTCCACAAAAACAGAACCCCCGTCGGGGGTATAGATCCCCGCGAGGATGTTCATGAGGGTACTCTTGCCGGAACCGTTCTCCCCCAGGAGGGCAAGTATTTCCCCCGGGGCCGCCAGAAGGTTTACATCGTCATTGGCCTTGACGGACCCGAAGGATTTTGAGATATGCCGCATTTCTACCGGGGGCGGGTATTCTTCCTGCGGCATAACTCCTCCGTTTTACTTTTACTGCGGGATGACGCCGATAACGCCTTTTACAAACCAGCCCATATTCCAGATTTCGTCATCGCTCATCCGGGTCCCCGCTGGGACCTTGACCGCGCCGGACTGATCGGTTAAGGGACCGGTAAAGGGATCAAAGCTGCCGTCCTTGATCTTTGCCTCCGCCTGGGCGATGGCCGGGGCAGCGCGGGGATCGTTGTTAGCGGTAAGGGTATCCAGGGTAACATGGCCGTTGCCAAAACCCTCCCAGTAGGCCCGGCTCTGCCAGTCCCCCGCCAGGGCGTGCTTTACGTCATCAACGTAGAACACATCCCAATGGAACAGGGGGGCGGTAAGGTAGGCCGCCGGCGCGGCGTTGGGGGTGGCCACGTTGTAGCCCACCGCGGCGGCTCCCCGTTCCTGGGCGGCGATCTGGGGAGCGGTGGTGTCCTGATGCTGGGCGATCACATCCACCCCCCGGTTCAGCAGTTCAATGGCGGCCTGCTTCTCCAGGGCGGGGTCGTACCAGGTATTGGTCCACACCACCTCTACGGAGGCGCCGGGATTCACCGACTGGACCCCCAGGGTAAAGGCGTTGATCCCCCGGATAACCTCTGGAATGGGGAAGGCGGCCACATAGCCGATCCGGTTTACCTTGGTTTTATAGCCCGCGGCGATCCCGGAAAGGTAGCGGGCCTGGTAGATCTTGCCGAAAAACGTAGAAACATTGTCCGCCCGCTTATAACCGGAGCAGTGGGCGAATTTGACATTGGGGAAATCCTGGGCCACTTTGATGGTCCAGTCCATAAAACCAAAACTGGTGGTGTAGATCACATTGCAGCCCTGATCGATTAAGTTGCGGATCGCCGCTTCGCAGTCCGAATTTTCCGGTACGTTTTCGATGTAAAGGGTCTCCACCCCCAGAGCCTGTACCGCGAGACGGCCCTTGTCATGGGCCTGGGTGTAACCCTCGTCGTTGATAGAACCGATGTACACGAAACCTACTTTGACTTTCGGGGCCTGGGACCCGGAAGACGCCCTTCTCCCCCCGGCAAAAAGGGAAACCGCGCAGGCCAAGGCCAGGCTTAACGCTAGAATCTTTTTCTTCATCCTCATTCCTCCTTGAAAACCTAAGATATTGCCAATAATATGCAAAAAATGACTGACGTATCAACAGGTCGTTCCGCCGGAAAATTTCCGGCAAATTTTGTGTTAAGGGGGGATATTGCCTACAGTAAATCCCCGGAGGAACTGTCCTGCAGGGAAGGGGCTTTTCTGGTCTGCCGGGAGGGTGTCTGCGGGGGAGTTTTCCCCCGGCTTCCCGCCGAATATTCGCCGTTCCCCCTCTACGACTACCGGGGGAAGCTTATCATCCCCGGCCTTACGGACCTGCATATCCACGCTTCCCAGTTTGGCTTCCGGGGCCTGGGGATGGACATGGAACTCCTGGACTGGCTTGAAAAGCGGGCCTTCCCGGAGGAGGCGAAATTCCATGACGGCGGATATGCCCGCCGGGCCTACGGCCTCTTTGTGGAGGCCCTGCGGCGGGGCCCCGGCGCCCGCTTCTGCGTCTTTGCCACCATCCATACCGAAGCGACGCTGATACTACAGGATCTTCTGGAAGAATCGGGGCTGGTAAGCATGACCGGTAAACTAAGCATGGACAGGAACTGCCCGGAGGCCCTGCGGGAGAAAAGCGCCGCCGGGGCGCTGAAAAATGCCGAAGAATGGCTGGATTTAAGCGAAAAGCGGAACTACCGCAATACCCGCCCCATACTGACCCCCCGTTTTATCCCTTCCTGCAGCGATGAGCTGCTCTACTCCCTGGGGAAACTGGCTCAGGACCGGGGCCTCCCCGTCCAGTCCCACCTTTCGGAAAACCGCCGGGAAATAGCCTGGGTCCGGGAACTCTGTCCCGGCGCTTCCCACTATGCGGGGGCCTACCGGGACTTCGGCCTTTTTGGGGGGGAAGCGCCGGCGATCATGGCCCACTGCGTATGGCCCGAAGATGAGGAACTGGCCCTTATCAAAGAACGGGGGGTATTTATCGCCCACTGCCCCCAGAGCAACGCCAACGTGGCTTCGGGGATAGCCCCGGTGAGGCGGCTGCTGAATTTGGGGATCGCCGTGGGCCTGGGGACCGATGTGGCCGGAGGGATCCACAGTTCTATTTTCCGGGCCATGGGGGACGCTATCCAGGCGTCGAAGCTGCGGAAGGTCCTGGGGCCGGCGGCGGAGGGTTCCCCCTCCGGGGGGGCGGAGGAAGACTACCGGCCCCTGGGTCTGGAGGAAGCCTTTTGGATGGGAAGCGCCGGGGGCGGGGCCTTGTTCAACGCCGGTTCCTTTGAGGAGGGCAGGGAATTTGACGCCCTGGTCCTGGATGACGGCGATCTGGCGGCCCCCTTCCCCCTGAGCGTCCGGGAGCGCCTGGAACGGGCGGTCTACCTTTCCGAGGACCGCCATATTATAGGCAAGTGGGTCCGGGGGCGGCCCCTGTTCATGATTATGCCAGAGAATAGATTTGAGAATACCGGAGAATAGGCGGTATTTTCTGGTATTTAGCGGGTTTTTCTGCAATTGAGAATGTAAAGGGGTTTTACATAGCGCAATAAAAAGCGCCCTGGTCTGGGACGCTTGAAAGTCAAATTTTGGTAGTGTATTTCATGCGGCAGGAGCCTCTATCATATAGGCTAAAGACCGATCCCGTCTTCCGCCGCTTCTTCACCCTCTTTCATCCAGTCCTCAAAAGCCTTTTGCAAGTCTTCCGGCGCGTCATCCTTCATCTTGAATTCCTCAGCGTCAAAATAAGGAGACTTCATAAAGTCCGGCATAGGCTGGCTCATTTGATACCTCCAAGGTAGGATTTCAGCTTTTCCCCCACTTTCACAGCTATGCTCCTGGGGGCCTTGCTGCCTATATATTCCGCAAAAGCCTCCGCGATAAACTCCAAAGAATTTTTCCGGCCATAAAACGAGAGCTTAACGCCTATATCCGCCTTGGACAGGCCCAACTCTTTTAGGACTTCATCTTCCAGGTTATCGCTGAATTCCCGGAATGTCAAACCGAGTTTTTTGGCGATTTTCCCTGTTATGGCATGACCTGTTTCATGGACGAGGATACTGCGGTAATCTGTACCGGCAGGATGGAAAAGACTTTTCAAATCCCGCTCATAGGAGATTCTAAGTTTAGGGATGTTTTTATAAAACGCCCCCGCCAGGTCAATCATTCCGGTGTTCAGGCTGCATTGAGCATACGCGGTTTTCAGCCGGTTATTGACCACTATACCGTTAACCGCGCCTTTTGCTTCCGGCAGTCTGGAATAAATATCCCGTACACAATCGTAAATGTCTTGCTTGGTTTCCTCGCTCAGATTTGTAAGGGATACGTTTTTCACGCCTAAATTCACAAGCATATCCTCAACCACGAGGGGTTTTGGTTCTGGTGTTTTGGCCGCCGCCTTTTCGTAGTTCTGCCGGGACTCCTCCAGCTTTTGCCGGGCCGCTTTATTTCCGGCTTTGCCCTGGTGCCAGTTGAAGGCCGGATCAACGCCCTCCGGTACCCGCTCGACCGTGCCTTTACGCTCGTTAAAATAGGTTTTGTACTTAACCGGCGGGGCTTGGGTCTTCACCGAGATATTACCGCCTCCGGTTCCATCGAGCCGGGGCGCGGTTGGTATGCCTCCACTTTCATATTGTTTTTTCCGGGCCTCGGTAACGGCGCGGGTGTAGCATTTGCAGCCCCAACCGTTCTGGGGGAAGTGACTGTCCCAAAAGGGATCATCTTTGGGCAGAATTAAGCCGTCCCAGTTTTTGTGATCCTCCCGGTGATGAATACTGGGGCCGATACGGTACATCAAATAGGGATGAAGATCACTGGCCATCGTGCGGTCATACTGGCCTTTCTGGTAGGCGCTCCGCATGTTGACTTGGTAGATGGTCTTAAGGCGGCGGTCGCTGCCTAGCTGGGCGTTAATCGTTTCCCCGGTCAAGGGATCGGTCATTTCTTTTT
>JAIRNB010000274.1 GCA_031258265.1 Treponema sp.
TTAATTAGAGTCTGTCCATAATGTAGACACATTATGGACAGACTTCCTTAAAAAATGCACTTTGCGTACCGTTTTGGTACAAAACGGGAGCAAATGCAAGTTCTGTCCACAAAGTAACCGACTTTGTGGACAGACACTAATTAGGGCTGAATTAGGGGCGGCGGCATGGGACTCTATTTTAACCGGGACCTTTCCTGGATCGATTTTAATTCCCGGGTCATGGAAGAAGGGTTAAGGAAAGAACTGCCCCCCCTGGAACGGTTCCGTTTTCTTTCGATAGTGTCCTCCAACTTTGATGAATTCTTTATGGTCCGGGTTGCCGGGCTAAAGCGGATCCTGCGGAGCGGCGGGGGGCCGGACCCTTCGGGCCTTAGTCCGGCGGAGCAGCTTAGGGAAATTTCCAAAAAAGTCCGCGCCATCATCGAAAAACAGTACGCCTGCCTGGGGGCGGAGGTGTTCCCCGCCCTGGGCCGGGGCGGATTAGAATTGCTGCGCCCCGCCGCGTATACCGGGGCCCAGCGGGAGTACCTGGAATCCTATTTTTTCTCCCAGGTTTATCCCATCCTTACCCCCCTGCGGATCGAAGACGAAAGGGCACTGCCCTCCATCGACAGTTTCAGCATGAACGCCGCCTTCCTCCTGGCCCCGGACAGCCGGAATCCGGAAAAAATCCTGGGGGGCGCGGAAAGCCGGGCGGAGTATATCGCCATGGTCCAGATTCCCCCGGTCTTGAACAGGTTTATCCCCCTGCAGTAGGACCTGGGGCTTTGTCCCTGGGCTTTGCTGGAAGATGTGGTCATAAGCTGGGGGCATATTCTTTTCCCCGGCCTGGAAGTAAAGGAGAGCATGCTCTTTAAGGTGAACCGGGATGCCGACTTTTCGGTGGATGAAAAGCGGGACGAGGATTTTATCGAAGCCATGGAAGAGGTGCTGGAGGGCCGGGAAAGATCCCCGGCGGTGCGGATGGTGTATTCCCCCGGCGGCGGGCGGCTCCGGGATGAACTGGCCCGCCGCCTTTCCCTGGAAGAAGAAGACCTTTACAGCATAGAGGGCCCCCTAAACCTGGGGGGTCTTTACGATCTGGTTAATATCCAGGGCTTTGATCATCTCCGGGAAAAAGGCCGGCCTATCTACCCCAGCCCCGCCTTCAGCGATGATGAAACCCTCTGGGACCGGATAAGCCGGGGGGATGTGATGATCCACCTGCCCTACCATTCCTTCGATCCGGTGGTCCGCTTTTTTCAGGAAGCCGCCGCGGACCCCCAGGTAATTTCTATCAAGACCGCCCTGTACCGGACCAGCGGGAATTCGCCGGTGATCCGGGCCCTGGAAGAAGCCGCCATGAACGGCAAGCAGGTTACCGCCCTGGTGGAACTCAAAGCCCGCTTCGATGAGGAACGGAACATTTCCTGGGCAAACCGCCTGGAAAAGGCGGGGGTCATTGTAGTCTACGGCCTGGCCCGGCTCAAGGTCCATGCCAAGATCACCATGGTGATCCGCCGGGAAAACGACCGGATAAAACGCTACCTCCACCTGTCCACCGGGAACTACAACGACAGAACCGCCCGGGCCTACGAGGACATCGGCCTCTTTAGCTGCCGGGAAGACATCGCCTTTGACGGGGGAATCCTTTTTAACATGCTCACCGGATATTCGGCCATCCAGCCCATGCGGAAACTGGTAATCGCCCCCGCCGGCCTAAAACGGCGGCTCCTGGAACTGATTGGCCGGGAGATCAGCCGGTCCAAGGCGGAAACCCCCGGTAGGATCATGGCCAAGCTAAACTCCCTGGCGGACGGCGAAATCATCGACGCCCTCTACCGGGCCTCCCGGGCGGGGGTAAAAATCCTCCTCTGCGTCCGCGGCATCTGCACCCTCATACCCGGCGCAGCGGGGCTGTCGGAAAATATCAAAGTACAAAGCGTCATCGACCGGTATTTGGAACATTCCCGGATCCTCTACTTTGCCAACGGCGGCGCGGAAGAACTGTACCTGTCCAGCGCGGACTGGATGCCCCGGAACCTGGACCGCCGCGTAGAACTCATGTTCCCCGTCCTCCAGGACGACATCCGCGCCCGGCTCCGGGATACCCTGGAAGCCTATTTCCGGGACAACACCCAGGCCCGGCTCCTTAACTCCGCCGGAGATTGGCAACTCCAAAGCCCCGCCCCCGGAGAAAGCCCCTTCCGGGTCCAGGAGTACCTCCTTTCCGGCGCAAAAGCCGAATCCCCGGAAGCCGCCCGCAGCGAATTTGTAGTCCGCCGCCCCCCTCCCGCCGGTTAAACAAGCCTAAAATCATATTTTTTCGTTTTTATATTTTGGGCGCATCCCCGCCCTTGCTTTCGCAAGGGCGGGGACCGGGCTATCCGGGGCTCCGTTTCACTCCGGCCTCCTCGTCCCTTCGGGACTGCGGTGGCCCCTTCGGGCCCCTCCTATCCCTTGCGCTGCTAAAAAATGGCATCCATGCCATTTTTTAGCTTTACGTTTTTGCTTTGCAAAAACGTATACATCTATCACAGCCGGCATCCTGCCGGCAGGCTGTATATTAAACCAATGCGGCATCGCATAGCGCCTCCGTATGCCCCCAAATTGAATAAATGCGGCCAAGCTTTAGCTGAGAGCGCGCGGCACAACGCGCTCTTTGCGCGTTGTGCTGGAACAAAAGCTGACATCCATATCGGCAGGCCGTATATTAGATAATGCGGCACCGCATCAGCCCCTTCGGGGCTGTGCAGTAAAGAAATTTATAGCAGCTCCGCGGCTGGTGTATAGCGCCGGTAAATTCCCCAGTGCGCGCAGTGCGGCCGCTTCGCTGTGTGATACGGTTTTCCGCCAAGATGTAAAGCCGCATTTTCATTGCTGTCGAGACACCAGAGATCTGCGGGGATTTGCAAAAAGAGCGGCTGCCGCCAATGCCGGGTTCCCAGAGGAACCCGGCAAACGTGAGCTTTTACTTTTGCTTAATGTCTTTAAGGTAATACTGTTCGCTGGAGAAGTATTCCCTGGTAAGTTTTACAATCAGCGGACTCAGAACCAGAACGGTGACAATGTTGGGCAGTATTATTAAGGCGTTGGTAAGGTCCAGCACGGCGAGGATCGCCTCCAGCCCGAAAAAGGCCCCCAGCATGATGCTCAAGGTGTAGATTATCCTGGTGTATTTGGAGATTTTCGTGTTAAAGAAAAATTCCACCAGTTTTTCACCATACCAGATAACCGCGATGATACTGGACAGGGCAAAGAGAAAGACGGAGACGGCAACGATATAACCGCCCACGCTGCCCATAACCTTCTGAAAGGCCAGGGCGGGCATGGAGAGGGCCTCGGCGGGGCCGATTTCCTTCCACACGCCGCTGGCCAGCACCACCAGGCCCGACATGGTACAGATGGAACCGTCTATCAGAACCTCAAAAACGCCCCAGAAACCCTGGCGCACCGGATGATCGGTGACGGCGGCAGAGTGGGCAATTGGGGCGGAACCCATGCCCGCCTCGCAGGAGTAGGTAGCCCGGGCCAGGCCCATGCGGATAGCCATGGAAACCCCCGCGCCGATAAACCCTCCGGTGGCGGCAGTCCCGGTGAAGGCCGACTTAAAGACCAGGATCAGGCTGGAGGGGACATTCCCGATATTGGCAAATATCACCACCAGGGAACCCAGGATGTACAGTATGCACATGACGGGCACCATCTTATCGGCCACCTTGGCTACGCGGATAAGGCCCCCCAGTACCACGGAACCGACCAGGATTACCAATATAAGACTGCTGACATACTTGTTGATCCCCACAGTCCCGGCGCTTTGAACAAGGGAAATGGACTGAGTTGCAATAGAGGGGAAATAGTAGATCATGGCCACACAGGCCCCCACCCGGGCCATGATCCTGCCCACACTTTTAATGGGGAAGCCCTTGGTCTCGTAGTAGCCGGGACCGCCGATGTAGTGGCCGTCGGCGTTCTTCTCCCGGTAGTAAACCCCCAGTACCACCTCGGAAAACTTAGTGGCCCCGCCAACCATGAAGATTACCCACATCCAGAAAAGGGCGCCGGGGCCGCCATAGGCGATAGCCGCCGGGACTCCCACGATGTTGGATGTGCCGATGGTGGATGCCATGGCGGTGGCCGCAGCCTGGAAAGGACTTACCGTACCCTCCCCCTTACCCTTGTCAAAGATTTTGCCAAAAGTCTGCTTACAGATATAGGGGAAGTGCCGTATCTGGAAGAAATTAAGCCTGATAGTCAGAAAAATCCCCCCGCCCACCAGGACAACCAT
>JAIRNB010000321.1 GCA_031258265.1 Treponema sp.
TGGGGGCCAATCTGTATAAGCGGATGAAAGACCGGGTAAAGCAGGCGGGGGAAACCCTGGCGGAGGCCCCGTCCCCCCGGGAACGGAAACAGGGCATTACCCTGGGGGGACAACGGGCCAGGGCGGATCGGCTCTTTTTTCTTGGACCGGGGAGCATCACCCTGGGGGAAGGCCGGAGCCTCTCCTTTCCGGAGCTGGTTATCACCCCGGAAGACCGGATCGCCCTGACCGGGCCTAACGGCTCCGGAAAATCGACCCTGATCCGGCATATCCTGCCCGGTATTTCCCCGCCCATATTGTATGTGCCCCAGGAAATCGGGCCCGATGAAAGCCGGGGTATTCTGGATGCGGTATTACAGGAGGAGGAACCAGTCCGGGGGGAGGTATTCTCCCGGTTTTCCCGGCTCGGTTCCGATCCCCGCTTTCTTTTCCGTTCGGCCCTGCCCAGCCCCGGGGAGATCCGGAAACTTATGATTGCCCGGGGGATCTTTCACGAGCCCGCCCTGGTCATCATGGATGAACCGACCAATCACCTGGACCTGGTTTCCATCGGCCTTTTGGAGACGGCCTTGGCCGGCTATTCAGGGGCCCTGCTCCTCGTAAGCCACGACGAGCGGTTTCTGTCCCGGCTCACCGGAAAAAGGTGGACCATCCGCAGGCAGGGGCAGGATTCGTCCCTTCGGATTATGAACTAACGGTATCCGCGGGAAGCAAGCCGAGTAATTCCCGGACGTTCTTTTTCCCAAAGCTGACTAGGTGGTCATTGATAACCAGACAGGGTACGCTCATGACCCGGTACTGTTCCCGGAGATCGGGGAAATGGTTAAGGTCGTAGGCTTCGGCGGTGATATGGGGATTTTCCGCCGCCATACGCTGGGCCGACATCACCAGTTCCGGGCACATGGTACAGGTAAGGGAAACTAAAATCTTCATGGCTATCGGCGCTTCAATGGCCCGGATCGCCTGTTCCAACTCCGCTTCCAGGGGCTGCCCGGGACCCGCGGCGTTGTACAAGGCGACAATAAAAGAATTAAACTCATGCCCCCCGGGTACGCCGTGGAAAACAATGCCCCGGTAGGTCCCGTCCTCCAGGTAGAGTCCCACCCAGGGAGGATCTCTGCCGCATGATTCCGGCGGAAGGACCCGCAGGCTGAGCTTGTCGGTCATGGCGGAGAGTTCTTCCATAAAATACCGCAGCTCCTTCGAGACGGGGCGATCGTCCAGGGCCAGATGTAGAACCAAGGGCCGGGCCATTTTTTTAAATACCCCCGCAAGCTGCACCTTGATTTCCGGTGTAAAAAAGGTGTCTTCCCCGGCGGGGTACTCCGGCTTTTTTTCCGGATTGATTTCCGTTTCCCGGGGGAGCCGGGTTACCGGCGGGACCGGCCACAGGCCGGTGGCTTCCCGCCGGATCTGAGCGTATTTTTCCAGGGCCGCGGCAGCTTTGGCCCCATCCCCCACGGCGGTAACCACCTGGCGCAGATTTTTGACGCATACATCCCCGGCGGCATAAAGGCCCTCCACCGTGGTCTTTTGATCCCCGTCGGTAATGACATAGCCCCGTTCATCCAGGACGCCCAGATCCCGGACCAGTTCGACGGCGGGTTCATATCCCGCAAAGACAAAAACCCCAAAGGACTCCCCTGCCGGCGGACGGTACTCGGTGGTTTCCCCGGTTTGGGTATTCCGCCAGCGGGCGTAGCGCAGGGCCGTATCGCCTCCCACCTCTTCCATGGTCGTGTTGGTAAGAACGGTGATCTTTTCATGGGAACGGGCCGTGTCGGCCGCGGATTTGGCGCAGGAAAAATCCGCCCCCCGGATAAGGATGGTAACATGGCGGGCGTAGCGGGTTAAAAAAACGCTTTCTTCCGCCGCGGCGAAACCGCCGCCCACCACTATAATATCCCGGCCGGTAAAAAATTCGCCGTCACAGGTGGCGCAATAGGCCACCCCGCGGCCCTTAAAAGAATCCTCCCCCCGGAAGCCTATCATCCGGGGATGGGCCCCTGAGGCAAGAAGGATCCCGAAGGACTGAAAGACGCCCCGGGTTGTTGTAACGGTTTTGACCTTCCCCGTAAAATCCAGCCGTTCCGCCCCGGCCAGAAGGAATTCCGCGCCGAAACTCTGGGCCTGCCGGCGCATAGAGTCGGTGAGGGCCGTACCGCTGGTCCGTTCCAGCCCGGGATAATTAACCACCTCGGCGGTAATGGTAATCTGCCCGCCGAAGTGATCTTTTTCCACCACCAGTACCCGGTAGCGGGCCCGGGCGAGGTACAGGGCGGCGGTCAGCCCCGCGGGACCGCCGCCTATCACCAGAACATCATAAAGATTTTCGTTTTCTGTTTCATGATCCGTCGCCCGCGTTTCCCCGGGCATTACAAGAGGCCCACCAGGTCAAGGCTGGGTTTCAGTGTTTCTGCGCCGGGCTTCCATTGGGCGGGGCAGACCTGGTCGCCGTGCTCGGCCACAAACTGGGAAGCCTGCACCCGGCGGAAGATCTCATCGGCGTTGCGCCCCACATTGCCCGCCACAACCTCATAGGCCACAATTTTGGCTTCGGGGTTTATGATAAAATCCCCCCGCTCGGCCAAACCTTTTTCCGCAATCAACACATTAAAATCCCGGGCCAGAACGCCGGTGGGGTCCGCCAGCATGGGATACCGGATCTTCTGGATGGTTTTGGAAACATCGTGCCAGGCCTTGTGGACAAAGTGGGTGTCGCAGGAAATCGAATAGATTTCACAGCCTATGGCTTTAAACTCATCGTACTTGTTTGCCAGATCCTCCAGCTC
>JAIRNB010000333.1 GCA_031258265.1 Treponema sp.
CGGAAGCGGCCTGTTCAAATATTTAATTTTTTGCGGTTTGGGCCGCGGCCGCACTCAGCTAAAGCTGGGGCGCATTTTTCAATTTGGGGGCATACGGTGGCGCATTATCTAATATACAGCCTTCGGCTTTTGGCTTTTGTTCCAGCCCAAACCTGCGGTTTGGGCCGCGCGCGCACTCAGCTAAAGCTTGGCCGCATTAGTCCAACACTGGGGAATTTTCTGGCGCTATGCGGTTCCGCATTGTTCAATATACAGCCTTCGGCTGCTCTTATCGCGCAAGGGATAGAGCGGAAATACCGGAAGCCCCCCGCAGGGGGGCTGAGGAATTGCAGCGATAGCCCGGTCCCCGCCCTTGCTTTGCAAGGGCGGGGATGCGCCCGGACTTACATATTTAATTGTACCAGGACGCTAAGACCAGAGCCGGTTGTTGGACAGCTCAAAGTTCCAGTTGTCGGTGGGTTCCCATTGTCCGGGGATAAGGGGATGGATATGTTCGGCGATAAGCTCCTCATTGAGTTCATCAATTCCCAGGCCGGGCTTATCGGGGACATCAATGTAACCTCTGTTCACGATTGGCTTGGGCAGGCCTTTGACCAGATCGTCCCACCAGGGCACGTCCACGGAGTGGTTCTCCAGGACCAGGAAATTCTCTGTGGCGGCGATGGAATGGACGCAGGCCATGGCGGCTATGGGGGTCTCCGCCATGTGGACTGCCATGGCTACCCCGTATTCCTGGGCCAGGTCGCCGATTTTCTTGTTTTCCAGGATACCGCCGGAACTTAGGATATCGGGGTGGATCACCGCCACTCCTCCGGCTTCCAGCAGGGGTCTGAAGCCTTCTTTAAGGTAAATGTCCTCGCCGGTGGCGATGGGGGTGGTGGTTGAATTGCGGAGTCTGACGTACTCGCCCGTCATTTGCCAGGGGATCATGTCCTCCGCCCAGGCGATGTTGTAGGGTTCAATCCGCCGGGCCAGCTTGATGCAGTCTTCCACCCCCAGGTGGCCAAAATGGTCGATGGCCAGGGGAATATCCCAGCCGATCACTTCCCGCACCTCCTTTACATACTGTTCAAGGTAGTCCAGTCCCTTTTCGGTAATGCGGATTCCGGTAAAGGGATGGGCCACATTCTGAACATCGAAGGCGGCATTTCTGAGCGCATAAAATTCATTATCCAGCTTGTTTTTGCTGCGGAGATAATGGTGGTATTCCCGGCCCTTACTGCGGAATTCCTCCAGGAATCCCAGGGGGGCGGTTAGGGTGCCGGGGACATCAAAGAGAAGGCCAATCCCCAGGTCCATTTTGAGGAAGGTAAAACCCTTGTCCATCCGTTCCTTTAGGGCCTTTCCCATGTCCTTGCCGCTATGCTTGCCTTCGACATCGGTATCGCAGTAACAGCGGATCTTGTCCCGGAACTTACCGCCCAGCATTTGGTATATAGGCACGCCATAGGCCTTTCCCGCCAGGTCCCAGAGGGCGACTTCCACCGCGCAGACGCCGCCGGCCTGGCGGCTGTGGTAACCATACTGCTTGATTTTCCGGAAAATCTTATCAATGTTGCAGGGGTTCTCTCCGATGAGGAGATTTTTCAGCACAAGGGCGTAAGTTCTGGTGGCCCCATCCCGAACTTCTCCATAGCCTACGATGCCCTGATTGGTATACACCTTCATAATGGTACAATGCATGGGGGCATCCACAATGTCGGTAAAGCGGACATCGGTGATTTTCAGGCCGGAAGGCTTGCCGCCGGTTTTTACAAAGTTGAGCAGCTCCGCGTACTCGCTTCCTGGCTTTTTCGACAAGTTCGATTCGTTCATGGTTATTCTCCTGGCAGTATTGTATAATACCGGTGTCTTTTAAGAAAGACCGGCAAACGGAATGAATGAATGAAGGGGGAATGGATAAGTGAAAATGAAAGACAAGGTGGTGTTTATCACCGATGGAGCCTCCCCGGCGGGACAGGGGATCGCCGCCCGGCTGGCGGAAGAAGGAGCCCTGGTGGCGGCGAATGTGTTTCCCGCCGGTCTGGCCCCGCCACCCCGGGCGGAACTGGTTAGTTCCGCAGACCCCCTTTCCAAGGCCGGTATTGACGCGGCGGTGCGGGGGGTTCTGGAAAGATACGGCCGTATCGACAGCCTGATCTTTAACAACAACGAGCTAATCCCCGCCACCCTGGAAGGATGTGATGATGAAACCTACGACCGGATCATGGCGGTGAATATTAAAAGTGCCTATCTCTATGTCAGCGTCGCCGGGGCAGCGATGAAGGAAAGGCAGGCGGGGAATTTTGTGTTCGTCAGTTCTATTCATGACGAGAAGCCCTTTGGGGCGTGTTTTGCCTACAGTATGGCGAAGGGATGCTTGAAGAACCTTGCCCGGGAGATGGTTCTGGACATGGGGAAGTTCAACATCAGAACCAATGTCATAGAGATGGGGCCGATGGAAGACCACTGGGAGGACTTTTACAGCCAGTTGTCCCCCCTTTATGAACACGCCAAAGAACGGATCAACGGCCAGCGGATGGGAAACATTCGGGACCTTACCGAGGCGGTGCTGTATTTTGCCGGGGAGGACTCGGGTTTTGCCAATGGCAGCGAGCTTCGCCTGGACGGGGGATTCCTGTTAACCTACACGACCCGGCGGAGGAACATGGACCGGGCCACGGGCCTGGAAATAAAACCGATATGGTAGAGCCGGTCCCAAAAGCTGTAGTTTTTGGGAAATTCTTGCTGATTTGAGGGGTAAATATGGCGCTTACGGACAGAGTAGCGGTGGTAACAGGATCGGCCACAGGTATTGGGCAGGGAATTAC
>JAIRNB010000037.1 GCA_031258265.1 Treponema sp.
GAATTAGTATACTACTGATTTGGGCGCATCCCCGCCTGCGGCGGGGACCGGGCTATCGCTGCAATTCCTCAGCCCGCCTGCGGCGGGCTTCCGGTATTTCCGCTCTATCCCTTGCGCGATAAAAGCAAGCGTAGCTTGTAAATTAAACCAATGTGGCTACGCATAGCGCCACCGTGTGCCCCCAAATTGAATAAATGCGCCCCGGTTTTAACCGGGGCAGGGCGCGCGCGGCGCAACGCGCGGAGCGCGTTGCGCTGGAACTAAAGCTGGCATCCATGCCATTTTTGGGCTTTACGTTTTTGCTTTGCAAAAACGTATGTGTTTATCACAGCCGGCCTCCTGCCGGCTAGGCTGTATATTAAACCAATGTGGCACCGCATAGCCCGGAACAGGCAACCGTAGGTTGTATATTAAACTATTGTGGCATTGACGAGTGCCAATAAAGCCCCAAATTAAACTGTCGCGCTCCGGCTGGGAGCAGTGCACGCAGGGTACGGCCCTAATTTCCCAGTGTTTGACTAATGCGGCTTAGCTTTAGCTAAGCCAGTGCGCGCGCGGCGCAACGCGCGGAGCGCGTTGCGCTGGAACGAAAGCCAAAAGCCGAAGGCTGTGTGTTATTCGGAATTCCGCAGGGAGGCAAGCCGGGGGTCTTTGACGAATTCGCAGAGGGATACGAATTCACAGGCGGCGCAGGCGGCGCCCGGACAATCCTGAAAGCCGCTGCCCGCCTTTTCCAGCTGCGCCGTATGCCACTGCAGTTCTTTGACCAGCTTTTTCATGTCTTTGATCCGCCGCAGGTTGCGGCTTATCAAGGCCCGGTACTGCTTAAGAAGTTCCAGCCGCCGTTTCTGGCCGGAGGGGTCCTCTTCCCCCATCCTGATGATGTTCCCTATTTCCTCCAGGGAAAGGCCGTATTTTTTAAGCTGGATAATCCGGGCAATGTAAACACGGTCCTTGTCCGAATAGAAACGCTGCCCCCCGCCGCTCCGGTTCTGATTTTTCAGGAGTCCCAGCCCCTCGTAATAGCGGACCGTCCTGGCCGTTACCCCGGCCCGGCGGGCCAGTTCTCCAATGCGGTAAAGCTTTTCCTCCGGGGAATGATTTTTTTCCATGCTTGCATTGTCTTATCATATTCGCTAAACAATTTCATCCACGGCCCTTTGTTTTTGCTTGACAGGCGGCCATAAGGAAGGGAGACTAAACCTAACCATTTACGTTAAGTATAACTTTCTGGATGGAAAAGCGGGGGTAGATTCTTGATTCTTGCTGTTGATATTGGAACATCCACCTTCAAAGCGGCGATCTTTAACTATGGAGGCGTCTGCCTCAAACAAACGGCGATTCCCACGCCTATAAGCGGCGGAGAAGCGGAAAGCGGCGTTTGGCTGGCGGCTTTTGAGGCGGCCATAGCCCGGCTGGGGGAGCTGGGAGGACTGGAGGCCCTGGTGATCTCCGGGAACGGGCCCACCCTTATCCCGGTTACGGGGAATCCTGAATTTGGCGGGGGAAGCCTCTCCCTCCCCGCCGGGAGGGCCCTGCTTTGGCTGGACCGGCGGGCCGCCGAAGAGTCCGCACGAGTCTCGGAACTGGCGGGGGCCTATGTGGACCCCAGTTTCTTTGTTCCCAAGGCCCTGTGGATAAAAAACCGGAAGGCCGAACTCTACGAAAAGACCCGGTATTTCCTCTTTGCCCCTGAGTATCTGGCCTTTGCCCTTACCGGAGAGGCCCGTACCGTCATCCCCTCCCAGGGCTTTGAACGCTGGTACTGGGACAGGGAGATGCTGGAAGGATTGGACCTGGAAAGCGCCAAATTTCCCCCCTTCGCCGCCCCCGGGGAACTTATCGGGACCGTCAACGCCGCCCTGGCTTCCCGTTTCGGCTTTCCCCCCCGGCTCAAGGTATTCGCCGGGGGGCCGGATTTTTTTGTGTCTATCCTGGGAACCGGCGTAACCGCGGCGGGACAGGTCTGCGGCCGTTCCGGCAGTTCCGAGGGGATAAACCTCTGTACCGGCGAGCGGATCATGGACAGCCGGCTTATGAGCTACGGCCACCCCATCAAGCCCCTGTGGAACCTTTCGGGGATCATCTCCACCTCCGGCAAGGCCATCGCCTGGGCCAGGGAACTTTTGGGTATGGAAGCACTGCCCCACGGCGCTTTTTATGAGGCGGCCGCGGAAGCCCGGCCCGGTTCCCAGGGCCTGATCTTTCTGCCTTACCTGGCGGGGGAGCGGGCCCCCCTCTGGGACCCCCATGCCAGGGGGGTACTCCAGGGCCTAAGCCTTACCACGGGCCGGGCCGAACTGGCCAGGGCCGTAAGCGAGGGAATCTGCTTTGCTATCCGGGACGTAATCGCCGTAATGGAAGAATGTGGGGCCCCGGTGGGGGAAATCCGGGTTACCGGCGGGCCGGCGGAAAGCCCCTTCCTTAACCAGCTTAAAGCCGATATTACCCGCCGGCCGGTGCTGCTCCCCGCCCAGCGGGACGCGGAACTCCTGGGCCTGGCGGTAATCGGGGCCACGGCCCTGGGGAACTACGCTTCCCTGGCGGAGGCTTCCAAAACCCTGGTCAGGATAGACCGGATCTTTAGCCCCCGGGAGGAGGCCCTTTACGAAGATCGCTTCGCCATGTACCGGGAACTGTACCGGACTCTTAAACCCTATTTCCACGCCCATTATTAAGCGGCATGGCCGCTTTTGGAGCAGCTTCCTTGGGTTTAGATATGTCCGCAAGGCCGGCTGCTGTACAAAACTTCGTCCCAATTTGGACAAGCGCGGCGGCCTTTACCGCGCAAGGGATAGAAGCGGAAATACCGGAGACTTTACCGGAGGTAAAGTCGAGGAATTGAAGCGAATAGCCCGGTCCCCGGCGGGCCCGCAGGGACCGCCGGGGATGCGCCCTGATAAAACAATAATCTTACCGTTAGGGCGTTACACCTCCGGTAACCGTAAGCCTGCCGTCTAGGGAGGGGCTGATTACGCCGCCCTGGGCCTTAATGTACTCGATTACCACGTAGGAGAGGAGCAGGGATGTGTTAAAGGGATTCTCCGATTTGGTTAGGGCCGTATAACCGTCCCCCCCGCCCAGGAGGTAATCGTTGGTGCAGAAGCGGTAGGTCTTTGCCGGGTCTACCGGAAGGCCGCCGATAGTAAGGTTCTTTACAATGCCCTTGTCCTGCCCCGGGCTTTTATCAATGGTGTAGCGTACTTCCCTGGAAAACTGGGGGAAGCCGCCGGCGCCTTGGGGGATGGTGCCGATAAAATCGAAAAGCTCGATGATGGCGGAACCTTTGAGGGACACAACGAAAAGATAATTTTCAAAGGGCAGCAGGGTCAGGACGCTTTCCTGGGTGATGGGTCCCTTGGGCAGGGCGGAGCGGATGTTCCCGCCGTTGTGAAAGGCAAAGTCAATGTCCTGGTTATACACGGTTTTGAAGTACCATACATTGGCGTCGGTTACCAGGTTCCCCAGGGCGGTTTCCTGGTAACGGGTAAGCCGGTTGCCAAAGACAAAATCCTCCGCCGCTTCCCCCACTACTTCCTTCAGGCTGGCGTTGGCTTTTTCGATATAGGGGGCCAGGAGGGCGCTGACCGCCGCGTTGGGGGCGTAGGTCTGCTTTTCTTTGGTGTTGATCTGTTCAGGCTTCCAGCTAAAAACCGCCAGGCGGCCATCCTTTACGGTGATCTTTCCGCGGCCCACGTATTTGCCCCATTCATTGGCGGTAACAATATAGGTGTTCCCCACTTTTTTAGGGCTCTCAAAGAAACTATGGGAATGGCCGTCGATGATGATGTCAATGCCGGGGACGGCGGCGGCCAGTTCCGGGGAGGTAATATGGTCCGGCCCCTCCTTCACATCCCCAATATGGGTAACACCGATGATAAGGTCCACCCTCTCTTTTTTCAGGGCTTCCACCGCGGCGCGGGCGGCGTCGATCTCGTTAAGCCAAATAAGGCTTGGATCGGGGCTGGCGATGATCCGGGACCGTAAGGTGGTAATACCGAAAAGTCCTACCTTGAGGCCTCCGTAATCTTTTACCAGGTACTGCCGTCCCCCCAGGAAATTTCCGTCCGGGGTTTTTATGTTGGAGCTGAAAAAGGGAAAATTAGCCAGTTCGATCTGCCTGAGCAACTGGGCCTGGTCTTTGTCAAACTCGTGATTCCCCATGATGGCAATGTCGTAGCCCATCATGTTGTAGGCCAGAAAATCCGGCTCCGCGGCAAACATGTTGGAAAGAGCGGGGCCGGTGTTAATGTCCCCGGCGTCCACCAGCAGCACATGGGGATTTTCCGAGCGGACCTGTTTGACAAAGGCGGCTACCTCCGCCAGGCCCCCCTGCCCATTGTTGGGCAGCACGGCCCCGTGGTGGTCGTTGGTGTGGAGCAGGGTCAGCTCATAGTTTTTTCCCACGCTGTCCAGGTCCCGCACGGGCCTGCCAAAGACGGGGGAAACCAGCAGGGAGAGCAATACCGCCAGGGGTATTATCCGGAACAGTCGTTTCATACCAATCCTCCTGTTGTTGCGAAAAATTCCGCCCGCAAAGCCCGCCGGCGGCTGGAAATTATTATAACCCTCCCCCCGCCCCCCTCTCTAGCCCTTCACGGGCCCGGATGTATGGATTTGACAGGGAATTAACTTTGCAAAACCGGATCAGACTAAGGGTCTATGCGGGCCGGATGTCCGGGATTTTATATAAGACTGTCCCAAAACTAAGCGGGTCTTGGGAATGGTTCATTTTTATTACGGCGGCGGACCGGGCAGCATTAGAAAGTGTCATCAGTCCCCACGGCGGTGTCAGTTACCCCTGCGCTTACCATTGCCTATTCTGCGGCGGCGATCTTTTCCCGCACCAATTGCCCAACGATCTCTGTGGGCGTTTTATGTTCGGCTTCACAAGCGGAACGGATGTAGGCTGCGGAAAGTTCATCCAAAGCCATGAGGCGCCTCGTGCGATTTGCGAAAAAACCACCCTCATTAGGACCGACTTTTGGAATATGGGCGGTATAATATTCGTCCAACTCCGCAGCTTCTTTATCGGTTAAGTCCTTCATCGTGTTCTCCTATTTGTCCAGCAATGCTATAAGCGCCCTGCGGGCTTTCATAGGGTGAAACACATTAAT
>JAIRNB010000039.1 GCA_031258265.1 Treponema sp.
GCTTGTTCCAAAACCCGGTTGGTTTCGGAACAAGCTCTTGGAAAAACCGGTCAAAGCCCGGTTTTTCCGCCAAATTCAAGGAAGCTGTTCCAAAAGCTGAAGTTTTGGAACAGCCTCAATTATTAGAAATTATTGGAAAAAAGGACCCGGAAATTCCGGGTCCCGTGTTTTTGGCAGTTTGGCGGTTTCCCTGGGGGAAAATTCTACAGGCCCAGGAGGTACTGGTTCAAAACGTTCTCCAGGTACTCCTGTTTACCGCTGGTGATGCCGAGTTTGCCGTAACCGCCCTGTCCGATGGCGGCCAGGTCTTCAAGGGAGAGTTCCCCCCGTTCAAATTTAGCCCCGTCCCCGGAGCTAAAAGAACTGTAACGTTTCTTTACAAAGCCGGGGATCTTGCCATCGCTGATGATCCGCTGGGCAATTTCCAGGCCCACCGCGAAGGTGTCCATGCCGCCGATATGGGCAATAAAGAGGTCCTGGGGATCGATAGAATTGCGGCGGATCTTCGCGTCAAAGTTGAGGCCCCCGGTGCTGAAACCCCCGGCCTTGAGGACGGTATACATGGCCTGGGCGGTCTCGTAGTAGCTGGCGGGGAACTGATCGGTATCCCAGCCGTTCCGGGGTTCCCCGCGGTTGGCGTCTACGGAACCCAGGAGTCCCGCGGCGGCGGCGGTTTCCAGTTCGTGAACAAAGTCGTGGCCCGCCAGTTCCGCATGGTTGGCTTCGATGTTAAGCCGGAAGTCCTTGTCCAGGCCGTTGGCCTTGAGGAAACCGATGACCGTTTCGGTATCGTAGTCGTACTGGTGTTTGGTGGGCTCCATGGGTTTGGGTTCGATATAGAAGGCCCCCTTAAAGCCCTGCTTCCGGGCATAGTCCCTGGCCAGGGAGAGGAAACGGGCCAGGTGTTCTTTTTCTTTCTTTAGGTCCGTGTTAAGGATACTCATATAGCCTTCCCGGCCGCCCCAGAAGGTGTAGCCCTGGCCCCCCAGTTCGATAGTAGCGTCAATGGCCGCTTTAACCTGGGCCGCCGCCAGGGCGACTATGCCGAATTCCGGGTTGGTGGCGGCGCCGTTCATGAACCGGGGATGGTTAAAGAGGTTCGCCGTTCCCCACAGGAGTTTTATCCCCGCAGCCTTCTGCAGTTTCTTGGCCCGCCTTACCAGGGTAAAGAGGTTTTTATCGCTTTCCGCGGGGCTTGCCCCTTCGGGGGCCATGTCCCGGTCATGGAAACAGTAAAATTCCGCCCCCAGTTTACTGGTAAACTCAAAGGCCGCGTCCATCTTATGCTCCGCCGCTTCCATAGGGCTTTTGGCATCGGCGATCCAGGGATGCAGATGGGTGGCGGAACCAAAGGGATCTGTACCGTCGGCGCAGAAGCTGTGCCAGTAGGCCACCGCGAAACGCAGATGGTCCTTCATCTTCTTCTTGCCCACCTTCTTTTCCGGATCATAAAACTTAAAAGCCAGGGGGTTATCGCTCTCCGGCCCCTCGTAGGGGATCTTGCCGATCTTGGGGAAGTACTCCTTGTTCCCAACATAGAAATCCGCCATGGTTCTCTCCTGCGCGGCACAGCGGCCGCATGTTGAATTTAACGGACAGCCTCCAAAGCCCTTTGCCCGGCGGCTTGGTCCTTCGCTTTCGACAGTCCGCTTTCAGCAGGCCGTTTTAGCGGTACAGGGGACCCAGGGCCCCCAAGTATTTCTCGTATTCGGCGTATGCCTTGTCATAGGCCGCCACCGCGGCGGTATCCGGCCGGATAGTCCGGCCTCCCTCAATACCCACATGGGCGGCGCAGAGGGCCTCAATAGAACTATCTTTAGCTTCCAGCTTTTCCAGAGTCCAGAGGGCCTGAATGACCCCGCCCATGGCGGCGGCTTCGTCCCCGGCGGGGAGGACCACCGGCAGGTTGGTAACATCGGCGGCGATCTGCTGCCACAGGGGGCTCTTTGCCCCGCCGCCGGTAAGCCGGATCTCCCTGGCGGTAAAGCCCAGGTCCCGGAATCCCGCCAGGCCGATTCTCATGCCGAAGATGGCGGCCTCCAGGCTGGAGCGGGCGATGTTTGCCTTGTTGAAGTTGGCGGCGGTGATGCCGTTGATACTGGCCCGGCCAAAGGGCAGGTTGGGGGTCCGTTCCCCGTTAAAGAAAGGCAGCACCACGATGCCCTCCGCGCCGATAGGGGCCTTGGCGGCTTCCCCGTCAAAGGCTTTTACATCCAGGCCAAAGAGAGTCCGCAGTTCTTCACTGGCCACCGTACAATTCATGGTACAGAGCAGGGGAAGCCAGCCCCCGGTGGACGAACAGAAGGCCGCCAGGTTTCCCGTGGGGTCTATCACCGGTTTCCCGGAAAAACCGAAAAGAGTACCGCTGGTCCCCAGGCTCATGGCAAGGGTTCCGTCGCTTACCGTACCGGTGCCGATAGCCCCCATCATGTTGTCCCCGCCGCCGGCGGCCACCACCGCCCCCTGGGGTATCCCATAACGGGCCGCCGCCTCCGCGGAAACCCGGCCCGCCGGGGCGCCGGGGGGAATAAGTTCCGGCAGGGCTTTGAAAACATTGGGACCGATAAGCTCGCAGACTTTTTCCGACCAGATACGCTGACGGACATCAAACAAAGCCGTACCGGAGGCGTCCCCGTATTCCGCCGTATATTTCCCGGTAAGCCGCCAGTTGATGTAGTCGTGGGGAAGAAGGATATGGGCAAGTTTTTCAAAGGCAGCGGCCTTGTGGTTCTTGAGCCACTGGATTTTCGGGGCCGTATACCCGGGCCGCATGGGAAGCCCCGCCAGGCGTATAAGGGCGGCCTCGCCCCCCGCAGCGTTGGTAAGTTCATCACATTCGGCCTGGGTGGAGGTATCGCACCAGAGTTTAACGTTGTAGAGGGCCTTCCCTTCGGCGTCCAGAGGCACCAGGCTATGCTGGTGGCCGGAGACCCCCAGGCCGGCAATAGTCTTTTTCAGCTCCCTGTCCAGCTTGTTAAAACAGGAGGCCAAAGCCTGGTCATACCATTCGGCTTTCTGTTCCCGCGCGCCATCATTCCCGCTTATCATCTCTACCGGGACCTGGACTTTCGCCGCCGTTGTCTTTTTTTCCCAATCGTAAAGAATGACTTTGCAGCTCTGGGTTCCAAGATCGATTCCGCAAAGGGTTTTCATCAGCAGCCTCCGTTGCTGTATGATAAACCTGGAGAAGCCGCTTGTCCATTGAAGTTTCCGGGGAATCAGGGTGAGTACATTTACTCTTTTTTGTCGTGTTATGTCGTGTTACTAAGGGGGGGCACAGGGTTCTCAAAAGCCAGGGGCATAAGCGCCCCGGGCGCAGCTTATATTAACGCGGCCCCGCCCTCGCTGCGAAGTCCTCCCGGGCTTCGCCCGGTCCGGTCTTCTCCGCTACCCCCCCCTCGCTGTCATGCGCGGCCATAGGCGCGTCAGCTTTCCAGGTTAAGGCTGGCCTCCAAACGGGGCGGGATTTTTTCCATGGGCCTGGAAAGCGGGGAAAAATTTTTCCGCAAAAGCGCAGCGGCCCTGGGCCGCCCGCGATTCCGGGCAAAACGAAGCAGCTCCTGCCGGTTCTGCGCCCCGGTCTTCCGCATAAGACCGGATATATAGTTACGCACGGTTCCGGATTTTAAATTAAGAGTCTCTCCAATCTCCTTCGTACCCTTCCCCCGTCCAATCAGTTCCAAAACCCGCGTTTCCCCCTGCCCCAGCAACGGAAAACCATAGCCCCCGGGGATACCAGCCCCGCCGGGAAAAACTTTTTGGCCGGTTCCCCCCATCCGGAGGGAGACCGGCAAAGTCTGAAAAATCCGAGCCATGATCCGCCATGAAATATAATGCCCCCCTTCCCGAACCACGTAAATTATGCTGCCCAAAATATCCATATCGGACTTCCTCAGCAGATACGCCGAAGCCCCGCTGGACAGGGCTTCAACGGCGCGCCGGCTGTCATTCGAGGAAGAAATAAGAATGATCGAAGTACCGGGAGACCTGCGCCTGACAAGGGAGACAATATCCGGTCCGCCGCAATCAAGCTGGTAATCAATAACCGCAATATCGGGATATTTGGTTTCCGTCAATTTGATAACTTCGTAGGAGCTGGTTCCAGTCCCGATAACCGTCACATCCCTCCGGGAATCGACGGCCGCCCTGATTGGGTCAAGGTCCTGTTCCTGCTG